>CAYOLM010000023.1:0-13024 GCA_964404785.1 uncultured Mizugakiibacter sp. | reverse complement strand
AACCATCAATGCTTGGATGTCGCGCTTGGATTCCGCCAGCATGTAAGCAGACCTACATGATCCACTTGCCGATGATTTGGATATTGGCTACACAATCCCACTAAATTCCATCCAACGAGGCTCAATCAAGCCTTCTCATGGTGACCATCCATCCCCATTGTCTGCTTTGCAACGACGACCTCACATCCAGTAACGCCCCGCTGCCGACATGCTAACCACTTGCCTTCATGATGCTTCAACCTGACACTTCGATACGTCACTATGGTTATTAATTCTGGAATGCCACTATGAACCCAACTATTGCCAAGCTCTATCACCAGCATCTCGGCGCATTACGTAACCATGTTGACAGCGTGCTCGATGGTAGCGGATTCGAGCGAGTGCTGATTGCCTCGGGTAGTGCCCGTAGATATTTTCTTGACGATCAAGGTCCGTCCTTCGTCCCCAGCCCACATTTTCTGCACTGGCTACCGCTCACCCAGGCTCCGGGTTCCTGGATCGACTACCGTCCTGGAAAAACACCACGCTTAATCTTCCTGCAAGCTCGCGATTACTGGCATATGACACCCCAATCACCCCAAGGTTACTGGGTGGACGCATTCGATATCGTTACGGTGGATACCACGGATGCTGTACACCAGGCCCTCGGTAAGGTATCTGAGACCACCGCCATCATCGGCGAACCGGGCTCGACGCCACCCTTGGTGCCTAACAACCCTGAAAAGCTCCTGGATCGGCTGCATTGGAACCGGGCCAGCAAGAGTGCCTATGAGCAGTTGCTGCTGCGCGCCGCCAGTCGGATCGGTGTTGCCGGCCATCGGGCCGCAGTCGCCGCGTTTCAAGCAGGTGCCAGTGAATTCGAAATTCATCTCGCCTTCCTCGCCGCCACCCGTTTGTGTGAAGCAGAACTTCCCTACCCCAATATCATCGGTCTCAACGAGCACGGCGCCGTACTGCATTACACCGGGTTGGAACGTCAGGCCCCCCGCGAACCGCGTAGTTTTCTGATTGATGCAGGCGGGTGTTACGCCGGGTATGCGAGCGATATCACCCGGACCTACGCGAGCGATCCCCATGGACCTTTTGCGGAACTCATCACCGATATGGAACACCTGCAGCAAAAACTCTGCGCTGCGGTGCAAAAGGGACGCCTCTATTCCGATCTGCATACCGAAAGCCACCGCCAACTGGGTGATATTCTGGCGAAGCATCAACTGGTTAACTGTTCAGGCGAGGCGGCATGCATGCAGGGCATCACCCGCAGCTTTTTTCCGCATGGCCTCGGTCACCTGCTGGGCTTACAGGTTCACGACATCGGTGGACATCAGGCTGGCCCCGACGGGGGCCAACTAGACCCCCCGGAGCAGCATCCCTCTCTGCGCCTGACCCGCACCCTGGAAAGCGGCATGGTAGTGACGATTGAGCCGGGACTGTATTTCATCGATCAATTACTCGAACCCCTGGCCGAGAGCCCGGCAGGAAGCGAGGTAAATTGGCCACAGGTCGAGTTTTTCAAACCCTTCGGCGGGATCCGGATTGAGGATGATGTACTTTGTACTCAAGATGCTGCGGTGAATCTGACTCGGGAAGCCTGGGATGCTATCGCCACTGGATAGGTCCAGATAAGTTTTCAGCTGGCATAACTGCTTTGACCACAGTTTAAGCAATGACAGAAGGGTGCCTTTATAAATCTACAGCGTGGTTGGAACCACCGCCACACCCACTCATCCACGCCCCCTTAGCATGCGTTCCACTTGCCCGGCTTCAGTCGGCAAATCGGCACTCAGTACCTCAGGATCGGATGTCGTGACCGCCACCACATCCTCGATGCGAATACCGATACCACGGTAGGCTTCCGCAACCGTAGTGTCCCCCGGTGGCACATAAATGCCGGGCTCGACGGCAAGAACCATACCCGCTTCCAACACCCGTGACTGACCATCGACACGATAGTCACCCGCATCATGGACATCCAGGCCCAGCCAGTGACCGGTCTTGTGCATGAAATAGCGTTTGTAGGCCTCATTTTCCAAGGCCGTATTGGGATCTCCTTGCAGTAAGCCCAAAGCACACAGGCCTTCGGTGATGACCCGCACTGCAGCACGATGTATAGATCCCCAGTCCTTACCGGGGCGCACCATGTTGATCGCTTCTCTCTGGGCGGCCTGTACCACGTCATACAATTCGCGCTGCGGTTCAGTGAAGTGGCCATCTACCGGAATGGTCCGGGCAATGTCGGAGGCGTAACAGTGCCACTCGGCCCCGGCATCGATCAGCAGCAGATCGCCACATTCCAGCCTCGCTTGGTTATCCACATAGTGCAGAATGCAGGCATTCTTACCGCTGGCCACGGTAGGTGGGTAGCTGGGTACGGCGCCAGCCGCACGCATGGAACGTAAAAGTTCTGCTTCGATGGCATACTCATAGCATCCCGGCTGGGCCATGGCATAGGCCGCACGGTGTGCCGCCACGGCAAGTTGTGCCGCACGCCGTAGTAGCTTGAGTTCGCGACGCGATTTGAACAGCCGTAGTTCATCCAGCAGATAGCCGAGTGACATCAGTTCCCGTGGCACCACCCCGCCACCCCGCGCATCGTGCAGGCGTCGCATCCAGGTCAGTAGGTGGGCGTCAAATTCCGGCTCACGACCGAAATGGCAATACAACCTTTCGCGGCCCTCCAGCAGGCCGGGCAGAATATCGTCAATATCGTCGATCGGGAAGGCATCGTTAAGCCCGAATTCTGCTACCGCTCCTTCGGTACCAATCCGTTCACCATGCCAGGGTTCATCCTGTGGGTCGCGTTCCCGGCAAAACAGCACGCATTCTGCTTGCGTCCGCCCTGGCAGCAAGGCCAACACCGCCTCGGGTTCAGGAAAGCCACTTAGGTAATGGAAATCAGAGTCTTGCCGATATGGCCATGGAGCATCCGCGTTCCGTAACTGCTGTGGCGCGGCAGTCAAGACGATGGCCGCATTTTCACCCGCCATGCGCATTAACTCCAAACGGCGGCGGCTGAACTCCTCAGAACCGATCATTGCGGGCGTCTTGCCAGGTAGCTGTGACAAAGCAGGGCACTCACCCGTATGAACTCAAGTAGTTCCATCCAGGCCGATTCATCCTCTTCCTCCTCACCAAGATCGGGTGGTGCGGCAGCGATCGCGGCAAAACTCTGCAGAACTTCATCCACTTCCGATGCCAGGGGCTGCTCAGGGTTACCCAAGCCAAATCCACCCAGGAAGCCACGGCACCACGAGGTCATCGTCTCTACCCGAGCCGATAACGGCACTTCATCCTCGGCAAGCCAGGGAACAAAATCGAGGTCATTACTATCCAGAGATCCCTGTACCTGTCGGGCCACCATCACCACAATGCGGCGCACCTGCTCAGCACAGTGCGACTGCGGATCTCCAATCAGTTCAATTGGCCAGCTGGCATCCGACCACTCTATGCCCGAGGCTAAATAGCCACATATCGCCCCGTGCATTTCACTAGGACTACCTCCCCAATTCAGCCCACTCAAAGCCCTTTCAAGATCAGAAAAATCCTCTAGCTGTGCCATCCGTACCTCATCTGTCATGAAACGATTTGACCCCGATTCCGCCACGCTACGATCCTCCAGGCCCGGCAGGCTCCTGGCAGCAGTCAAACATCATTGAGCCATCAATACCAACCGGATGCGTCGGCCCCGGAGCAGTGTACCGTCCATAACCTCTGACCGCGCATCGACTTGCCAGGGATCCAACCCCCGGGGCGACGACCGGCTGGGATACGGTCACTGAGGGCTAGCCGACAATCGTCTGATTGCCTACACTGCTCAGGACATTTGGAATTCACGATGCCACAGCATCCAATCATGCCCCAACAGCGAGTTAACAAGATGTTTGTGCTCGGCCTGAGCGGGGTTTTGCTGACGGCGCCATTGCAAATCGAGGCCGGTTCTTGGTCTCAAGCATGGATTTCCCCGGCCCTAAATGTTCTTCTCGCGGTTATCGCTAGCTTGTTGGCACTGGGCCTGATCATGTCAATCTGGCTACGGCAGCGCTCGGAAAAACACTTCAGGAAAATCTTGCATGTGCAGCAATCCCGTCTGCGGATGACGGTATGGGGCTCGGCTCACATCCTGTGGGAACTTGATCTACAAACGCGGACTCTGCACCACATATCCGCCCAGCACCTATTGAACGATCAACATACTGAATTCCAGAGCTACGATGAATGGAGAGAACACACCGTTCATCCCAGCGATCTGGTATCCATGGATGGAGCTATGGCCGAGTATCTTGCTGGACACAGCAAATTTTTTGAATCCAAGTACCGCCTTCGGTCAACAAACGGCAACTGGATTTGGGTTCTGGCTCGTGGCAAAGTCACCGATCGCGATGTTCACGGCCAAGCCTTGGAGATCATCGGTACCCAGCGCGATCTGAGCCTGGATATTGCCTTCCAACGCCAACAGGCCATCGCCAGCCAAATCGTACTCGCGATGAGTGAAGCCATAGCGGTAGTGGATGCAGGAATGCACTTCATCTCGGTCAATCCAGCATTCTGCCGCATCACCGGCTACCGTGAAGAAGAAGTGCTTGGGCGCACCACTGACTTGCTGAACTCCGGCAATCATCCTCCTGAATACTATGGCCGTATCCGACAATCACTAGAGCGTGATGGTCACTGGCAAGATGAGCTATGGCAACAACACAAAAACGGTGAGGCCTTTCTGGGTGCCCTCGAAATCCAACATGTCAGCATTGGCCTTGGCATAGAAAATTACTACGTGGCGGTGTTTACCGATATCACCGAGCGCAAACGCACCGAGCAGGAACTCCGCTATCTGACCAATTTTGACTCATTGACCGGATTACCCAACCGCAGTCTGCTGATGGACCGGTTGAGTGATGGCATCCTCAGAGCCCGGCAGCTCAACCGTCGACTTGGGGTATTGTTTGTAGATCTGGATCGCTTCAAGCATGTCAATGACGCCTTGGGCCACAGTGCCGGCGACCGGGTACTGATGGCTAGTGGAACCCGCCTGCGTGCCAATATTCGTGATGATGACCAGGTGGCTCGCCTTGGTGGCGATGAGTTTGCCATCGTGCTGGAACGCGTGGCCGCAGCAAGTGATGCTGTAGAGGTTGCAGAAAAACTGATCCAGGCCTTTTCTGAACCATTGCTGCTAGGTGACGGACATGAAATTTCCATCACCCCATCCATAGGTATTGCGCTGTTTCCCGATCATGCCGACGTACCCAGCGAGCTGCTGAAGTATGCCGACATGGCTATGTACAAAGCCAAAGAGAAAGGTCGTAACACGGTCTCTGTGTATACCCGAGCTATGGACGCCGAAGTACGGCAACGAGCCGACATGATCGCGGGTCTGCAAAGAGCCATGCGCCTCGATGAGTTATATATCGTTTATCAGCCAAAATTTGATCTGGATTTGGCCCGCGTTACCGGTGTCGAAGCTTTGCTGCGTTGGAATAGCGCCGAATTTGGGCAGATTCCACCTACGGTGTTCATCCCCCTGGCTGAGGAAGTAGGCTTGATTGATGTGTTTGGAGAATTTGTGCTTACCCGTACCTGTCAGGATCTTCGCCGCTGGCAAAAAATGGGCTTAAGCAAACTCACCGCCGCCGTCAATGTCTCCGCCATGCAATTGAGGCGGGGCAATCTTGCCAAGCGTCTTTACGATATTCTGGCTGAACAGGGTGTTGCTCCCGATCAGGTGGAAATCGAGTTAACCGAAAGCATGCTGATGGCCAATCCCGAACACTCCCTGACTATCCTCAATGAAATCAAGGCTGTTGGCGTAAGCTTGGCCATTGATGACTTTGGAACTGGCTATTCTTCTCTAGCCTACCTGCAACGACTCCCCATCGACACCCTGAAGATTGACCAGACTTTCGTTAGTCGGGTCACCTTCAATCCGGATGATGAAACCATACTTGCCGCCATCATCTACATCGCCCATTCACTCGGCATGAACGTGGTCGCGGAGGGTGTGGAAACCGCTGAGCAACTCGATTACCTTCGCGAAAAGGACTGCGATTCGATACAAGGCTATCTAATCGGTAAACCGATGACGGCAGATCTGTTGCCCGCCTTTTTACGCCAACCCATTGACCTGAAGGCCAGCCCTGCCTAAAGTCAGATTCATGAACAACCCCGATGCAATCCGTGCCGAGTTGGAAAAACTGCATACACTGGCTGAACAATTGATTGAGCCACTGCGCCGCATCCATATTGAAAATAAAAGTCTACGGCACAGCCAGGAGCAACTTTCCGGTGATCGCGCCAGGCTGATCGCCCGCAATGAAATGGCCCGCACCCGGGTTGAAGCAATGATTCATCGACTCAAGACCCTGGAAGATCCGAAGCCCTCATCATGAATGACCCCCTCACCCAGCCCGTTTCCCTGCATCTGCTGGACCGTGAATTCATGGTCAGCTGTACTGAGGACGAACGCGAAGGACTGCTGGCCGCCGCCGCCTTGTTGAATGCCAAGATGCGGGAATTGCGGGCCGAATCACGTACCCTTGGCTTCGATCGCATCGCGGTATTAGCGGCCCTTAATCTGACCCACGAATTGCTACAGATGCGCAGTCGTATGACTTCTCGTGACCAGGAAATTCTGCAAAGTCTCGGTCTGCTTCGTAACAGACTTGAAGTTGCACTCCATGAATCCGTACAATGAGCTTCGTTCCCTGCGGTGTCCGACAGCACGTCTCTACTATTTGCCTTGTTCCTAATGTACGACTCAGGGTCGGCTGTGTGGTACCCGGTGTGCATAGCCGCAACAGCGGTAAGCCTGATGGGTGCCTCGACCTTCCCACCTGATCCCCCGGATCAAGGTCGTATGGCGTGCATCGACATCGCGGAGAACGTCCATTGTGAACCTGCCCCTGTCCTCCCCTGACCCAGCACGGGATCCATTGCGCGCCCAGATGCGCAGCAAGCGCCGAGACCTCAGTGCCAGCCAACGTATCGATGCAGCACAGGCTCTGCTTCGACAGCTCAAAAAGCTACCTGGACTGGTTGAATTAGGTAAATTTTCCGGCTATTGGGCCTGTCACGGCGAGCTCCCCCTGAACCTCGCTGTCGCATCACTCAGTGCACAGGGTAAAAAATATTTTTTGCCGGTGCTCAACGGTCCCAGAACGCTGGCCTTCGCCGCCTGGACCCAGGATGTCCCCTTGCATACCAACCGCTATGGAATACCCGAGCCGCACGTGGATCCCTCGCAGTACATCGCTGCCACAGAACTCGATCTGCTATTCCTGCCACTACTCGCCTTTACCCGCCAAGGGATGCGACTAGGAAGTGGGGGGGGATATTACGATACAAGTCTCGCTTTTCTCCTACAGCGTCTTGGTCCTGAAAAACCCCTTTTAGTAGGGGTTGGCTACGCCTTCCAGGAAGTCGCACCTACCCACCCGGCACTGCACCGGAACAGCTGGGATGTGACGCTCGATTACATACTTACTGATGCCGAATGCATCCCATGCCCGCACTGAGGTAATTATGCATTACTGGTTGATGAAATCTGAACCGCAAGCCTTTTCTATCGACGATCTGGCTGGCAACAAGATTGAACCCTGGGATGGCGTTCGCAACTACCAGGCCCGCAATTTCATGCGCAATGGAATGAGCCTTGGCGATGGCATCCTGTTCTACCATTCTAATTGCCGTGTTCCTGGCGTGGTGGGTCTGGCTGAGGTGGCCAGTAGCGCCTATCCCGACCCCAGCCAGTTCGATATCAACAGCCTGCATCACGATCCAAAAAGTCTTCCCGAGGCCCCCCGTTGGTATCTGGTTGAGGTCGCTTTTGTCCGCAAGCTCAAGCGCACCATTACCCTGGCAGAATTGAGAGATGATCCCAGACTGGGTGATTTTACCCTGACCCGTCGCGGCAATCGACTCTCGGTCATGCCGGTGAGTCACCCCCAATGGTTGCACATTCTTACGCTCGAATAAGTCCATCCGCTAAGGAGTCACTATGAACATTGCCGAAGTACAAAAACGTCAGGCCGCTGAAGCGGCCCTGGCTTACGTTAAGGATGGCATGGTCGTCGGCGTAGGGACCGGCTCGACAATAGGCTATTTTATCGACGGATTGGCCCGCCTACAGTCACGCATTGAAGGGGCCGTTTCCAGCTCGGAGCAAAGCAGTGCCCGACTGCGGACTGCGGGCATCCCGGTGCTCGACCTCAATGCAGTCGGGCCCATTCCCCTCTATGTAGACGGTGCTGACGAATGTGACGGTTCCCGGTGCTTGATCAAGGGGGGCGGGGGGGCACTGACCCGTGAGAAAATCATTGCCGAGGCGGCGCAAACCTTTATTTGTGTCATCGATGCCAGCAAACGTGTCGACACATTGGGCCGCTTCCCCCTACCGATAGAGGTGATTCCAATGGCCCGCAGCATGGTGGCACGACAACTGGTCGAACTGGGGGGACAGCCGGTGTGGCGGGATGAATTCACCACTGACAATGGCAACTGGATTATCGATCTACACGGCCTGAGCATTCGCGAACCTGAAGATCTTGAGAATCGCATCAATCAGATCCCTGGGGTCGTGAGTGTCGGGCTGTTTGCGAAGCGTCGCGCTGATCAGGTCATTGTCGGCGGCACAGCAACGATAACCGAGTCGGCGAGCTGATAAATTGAAGGAAAACAGCGGATCGGCTTGATTTGTCATCGCAAAACAACCCAGCCACCTGGGGATACGCCACTATAGCCAAGAATAACGTGGTTGAGTTGACGGCTCGGGAGACGACGTCCGATCCGTTGACGGCGCGGTTGAGAGCCGCAGCACAGCCGCGGCCATACCGGGCCATGGAGACGGAATTGCAGGAGCTATTGGCCGCGCATTCAGAGCGGTGCCCGGCGGAGGGCAAGTACTGGACACCATGGCCTGTCCTACTCAATAGTGGCTCTGCCTCTGGATAACCATCCTTAAGGTAACCCACGTGCTTCGAGGACGGTCAGGTCAATCCATGATGTCTAGCGGGATTTGTGCCGGCGTGAACTGCCCAGCTTACGAGTAATCGTGTTGCGTCCTACACCAAGCCTTGTGGCGGCCTGCTGCCGGTGCCCATCACAAGCCTCCAGGGCGGCGGCAAACAGTACCCGATCAAAGCGTTCTCGGGCCATGCCATACAGGTCGCTCTGCCCGTCTGCCAAGGCCTGCTCCGTCCAGGTGCGCAGTGACTCCATCCAAGCGGTCTGATCCGGATTATCCATCGCTCCGGGAGCCAATCCAGGTTGCAGGTCGGATGGCTGGATGACCACCCCGGGAGTCATCACGGCCAACCGTTGGCAAAGATTTTCGATCTGCCGAACATTACCGGGGAAGTCCATGCTCTCAAGTCGACGCAATGCGGCTCCACTGAAGCGTTTGGGCGGCAACTTCAGGGTTTGTGCGGCCTCGGCCAGAAAATGTCTGGCCAACAAGGGGATATCCTTACGCCGCATGGACAACGACGGCAGGGCGATACGCACTACATCCAGACGATGCAGCAAATCGGCACGAAATCCGCCAGAGGCCACCTGTGACTCGAGATCCTGATGAGTCGCGGTGATGAGACGCACATCGGCCCGCAGCAGTTCTCGGCCACCGACCCGGTAATACTCGCCACCGGCCAGAACCCGTAACAGGCGAGTCTGCAGGGCGGCGGGCATGTCACCGATTTCATCCAGGAACAGGGTGCCGCCAGCGGCCTGCTCGAAGCGTCCCGGAACCCGTCGTTGGGCTCCGGTGAAGGCCCCAGCCTCATGCCCAAACAGCTCGCTTTCCAGCAGCTCAGCAGGAATGGCCGCGGTATTCAGGGCTACGAATGGCCGCGAACTGCGCGGACTTTCCTGATGCAAGGCGCGAGCGACCAGTTCTTTGCCGGTTCCAGTGGCGCCGACGATGAGCACATTGAGATCACTACCGGCTACCCGGCCAATCAGCCGAAATACTTCGCGCATAGCCTGGCTTTCGCCGAGTAGCGGATGGCGGGAGGGTTCTGTCGCTGGCACCTCCGTAGCCCGGCCAAGCAGCACCCGTCGTAGCGCTTCGACGGCTTGGTCGAGATCAAATGGCTTGGCCAGATATTCTACTGCTCCAGCGCGATAGGCAGCGGCGGTCGCGGCGACATCGGTAAAGGCACTGATCACCAGAACCGGAGCCAAGCAATCATGCTCGCGCAGGGCGGTGATTAAACTCAGACCGTCGGTCTGGCCCAAGCGCCGGTCGCAAAACAGTGCCGCTGGAGATGATTTCTGCAGGGCAGACAGCACCTCGTCGGCACTGGCAAATGCTCGTACCATGTAGTTGGCATCGCACAGGGCTTCACCCAATACGCGACGCAGACTGCGATCATCTTCGGCAATCCATATAACGTCAGAATCGGCCATCAGGCTTCTCCTTGTGGCAACCGCAACACAAACCGGGTCACTCCCTGCTCAGGCGCATAAAGCAGTTCACCACCGTGTTCCTCGGCAATCGCCCGCGACAGGGCCAGACCGAGCCCACTGCCCTGCCGGCCCGACACCCACGGTTCGAACAAATGTGCCAGCAGCGCCACTGCAACTCCCGGACCATCATCCAGCACTTCGATCCGTAAGGCCCGCCGCCCCCCGGGAAGTCGGGTACCAATCTCGACACGGGTTCGTAAGTGCACCACCTGCGCCCCCGCCTGCATAGCATTCTGTAATAGATTGAGCACGATCTGCTCAATACGTTGGGGGTCACCAAAGGCTGAGGGTAACGCCGGGTCGTAATCACGTTCAACCGACAGTCGCCGTACCGTGTCTTGCCCGAGCAGGGCCGCCACCCGCTCCAGAACCTCATGGACATTAAATGAATCGGGTGGTGCGGTATTCCCGGGTTGCAGTAGGCGGCTGGCCAGACTTTCCAGACGATCCGCCTCTTCCCGGATCAATACTGCGAGTTCGCGGAGTGCCGGTTCACGCAAGCGCCGTTCCAGTAACTGCGCGGCGCCACGCAGACCGGATAGCGGATTACGCAGTTCGTGGGCAAGCCCCCGTAAACCCAGGGTGAGGCCCGTTCTGCAAACTTCCGGCTCATGTACTTCCATGAGCAGACCGCCCACCCCATGCGGAGTCAACTCGACCACCGCCATGCGCAGGTTAGCCTGGCTGCCAAACAGTACGTCATGCAGGCGACTGGCCCTGGCTTCATCGATACACCGGCGGGCATGTTTGAGTAGATCAGGTGCCTGCGGCGCCAGGTCACTCAGATGCTGGCTGCACAAGCGTGCTGGCCCTTGGTCAAACCAGCCGGCCAGTGCTGGGTTGACCCACAGCACGCGTAAATCGGCAGCGCATACCGCAAGGCCGGTCGTCATCTCTTCGCACAGGGATAAGGCATCCGTTTTCTGCATTGCACAATCTTAGTGCATGATCCAGCAACCCCGCCTTTCATGGCTGGCCGGGGCCTACCGCAAATAAAAATCCCCGGGGCAAGCCCGCTCGCTAAATACTCGACTTTCACGCTTCGCTCGAAAGCGGGGTATTGATCTGTAAGTTTTATCTATACGCACCAAGGGGCGGGGAATAAAATCCCAAGAAATTTAATAGCATCCCCAGGCAACATGTACTGCACTCAAAAACGTAGTCCCACCAGCAGCATGGTTTCGCCCAGATTAGGGCGGTGCAGCCGGGCATTGGAAATATGTCGCAACATCAACACATAATGCTGGCCCTGCCAGCCCAGGCTGGAGACGAATTCATACGGACTGGACAGCGCAGCGGTTCGATATTTGGTAAGGCCCATCCCAAAACCAACGAAGGCCTGCCGCCACCATCCACCTAGACGCGCGCCACCATAGACGATCAAGGTGGCATGATTCAGATTCTCCTTGCTATCTGACCGCGCCTTGAACCAGCCGAGTCCAGCCTCGGGTGCCCAGCGCCATTTACCGCTCACACCAAGTGCTCGCCAATTACCCACCGTCGTCATAAACACCGCATCAGTCCAGCGCTGTTGGGTTGTTACACTACGGCCTGCTAGCATTTCGATACGGGCCGCGCTCACCGACGGAACCCAGATCAAAGCTACTATGGCTACCAGTCCAATCGTCAGCAAGATGCGGAGGTGATACCCGTGGCTATAAAAAGGGCACAGGAATTCGGCTTCATACATGCTCATTTAACCTTACCTGAAAAGAGATTATTGCCCATGCAATGACAGGCTCAACAACCATGTAGAGTCAAATCATCCATTCTTTATTACAGGGAATGGTGCTTTACTTGCTCAAGCAAAATATCATTTGGGAAAATCATGTCTGCTGCTGAATTACCCCCCGCTGTCGAAGACAACCTAGGCTCGTTGTTGGGTCTGGTGCGCTCACGCTTGGTCGGCGAACTTGAGCGAGAACTCGAGCAGGCCGGTTTTGCCTTGCGTCATACGCAATATCTGGTGCTCAAGCATCTGGCCCGGGACGGGGTCTCTTCCCCCTGCCAGCTGGCCGCAGACCTCGGCTACGACCCCGGGGCGATGACGCGGATGCTCGATGGACTCGAACGTAAGGGATATATTCATCGCCAACCCAGCCCCAAGGATCGACGTTCCATCCACATTGTGCCTACCGAAGCCGGCAAGGCGCTATGGACACAAATGCACCACTGCGGAGAACGGGTACTGAATCGAGCTTTTGCCCGCCTCTCATCCACCGAGCAGGGCACCCTGAAAACACTGCTGGTACGAATCGCCGGGGCTTTGGATAACCCGGCAAAGCGCAATTGCCAGGAATGACGCCCTAGACATCATGTATTGACCTGCCCAACCTCGAAGGCGTGGGTTACGCTTTGAGGTTGGAAACCCTGGCGCAGAGCCACCATCGAGGAGGACAGGTCATGAAAGAGTTTAGCAAGTACATGGGGTTGGATACACACAAAGACGCGATTGCCATAGCGGTGGCCGATGCCCTGGGCGGGAATCCACTCGGCCCGGAGTACGCTGGAGATCCTATGGAACATCGGACGGCACCGCCAGTGCGTGGATCCCGGGTCTACGCCCGGG
>CAYOLM010000022.1:7738-13111 GCA_964404785.1 uncultured Mizugakiibacter sp. | reverse complement strand
ACTGGTGAGCATTACCCGTCCTGATGAATCTTCAGCCGAACATGAGCGCATGACGGCCGCAGCAGAAACCGTGTTGCAGCGCTTGGGTTTGCCATACCGCAAGATGTTGCTGTGCACTGGCGATATGGGTTTCGCGGCACGCAAGACCTACGATCTTGAAGTCTGGTTGCCTTCTCAGAACACCTATCGGGAAATCAGTTCTTGTTCCAATTGTGGTGATTTCCAGGCCCGCCGTATGCAGGCCCGCTGGCGCAACCCTGATAGCGGCAAGCCCGAACTGCTGCACACTCTCAATGGCTCTGGGGTTGCCGTAGGCCGAGCCCTGGTGGCCGTGTTGGAAAACTATCAAAACGCCGACGGCTCCATCAACGTGCCGGAGGTATTGCAGCCGTATATGCATGGTACGACAGTGATTTCTTGATGTTGAAAACTCAGATCCGGATGTTTGAGGAAAATAAGGGGTAAGTGCGTGTGCTGTATTGCAGGCAGCGGGTGACCGCGTAATCAGGCGCTTATTCCAGATAGGCAGCAACCCGTTAGCTCGGTAGCGACTGCGGTATACTTCGCTGCCTTGGGCAGGGTAGATACCGGCCTAATGCGGCATCACATTGCAGCATCATTGAAAATAAACGGAGAGATGGCCGAGCGGTTTAAGGCACCGGTCTTGAAAACCGGCGTGGCAGCAGTGCCACCGTGGGTTCGAATCCCACTCTCTCCGCCACCTTGCAAGAATCTGGCGAATGGGTGTTTACCGTAGCGATGGTTTTACCGCAACCGGATGAGAAGCCACGGATAGAAACCAGGTTCGACGGAATCGTCGGCAATGATTCCGGAGCGCGTAGGATGTGGTGAGGTACGAACCGCATCAATCGAGACTAACCTTGGACACCGCCCTGCGGTATCACCCCGTATTCCCGCCTGTGTGCCCTGCTGTCCGGAGAAAAATGGGATCATGTGAGCCCGGCTTGACGACCTTGGAATTCGGCTTGCGACTGGCGTCTTCGTCGGCACGCATAGGCCTCGGTGTCTGGGCGTTGGAACAAGGTGGCGCGTAGCTCACCGAGTCAGCCCCCACAGGCTTGGTCTTGGCATCCTCAGGCTTCGATAGCACGTCGCCGCTGCCAGATAGCCAAGGCGATCATTGCTATCCCAAGTACCGCGCCGATCCACAGTTCCGGCATCAAATAGGCTTGGCCAACCAGCGGACTGCTCAGCGGATGGAGAATGGTATTACCCACGACCTTGCCCATGGCCATGTCGGTGGAACCAGGGATGATGTTGACCATGTTGGTTGGCAATCCGGCGGCGGCAAAGGCGCTGCCGTAGTAAGTGCCACCGAGTAGATGCAGCACGCCTTTCGCCCAGAAGGTCCCCGCAATGACATGCGGTAGTCCAAGTAGGGCGAACCAGCCGTTCAATACGCCTGCCACCAGGGGAATCAGCAAAGCCCACAGGAAGGGTTTGCTGCGTACGGCTGCTGAGCACAATAACAGCCAGCCGAAGGTAGGTAGTGCCCAGAGAAAGTTCAGCGGCAGGGCCACCAGAAAAAAAAGTCCCACACGGAAAGGGGAGCCATTCCACCATAGCAAGCTGAACGGATTGGCCCCATGAAACCATACGAATGGAGTCAACAACACTAACATGGCGAAATAGGTGACGATGGCGATGGCAATGACCAGCAAGGGAACAGCAAGTCCGGCGGTTAGCACCTTGGACAATACCGTACTGGTGTCAGAAATAGGTAAGGATCGCCAGAACAGAATACTGCGATCCCGACGGTCGTCATAAAGTGCGCCCAGGAGATAAAAGAACAACACAAAGGCTATAACGGTACTAATCAGCCCACTGACACCCAATAGACCGGCCGAAATAATTTTGTGCATGATGGCGAGCTGTTTAGTGCCGGTGATGGAGATATTGCTATATTTCGTAGAGATGCTGGTTTTTCCATGCTCGGTTAGTACCGTGGATGTCTGGCCCATTTTTAGTGGATGTCCGAAATGGCTGTACATCGACACTTCGGCGGCGACCAGTCCAAGCAGTAGCAGGGCCAGCATGGCCACACCCGTCCATATGGGGGCCCAGACGAAACCACCACGGTGCTCCCAGAATTCACGTTTGATCAGCCAGAGATAGGTTTTCATGCGTAGGTTCCCTGCATGGTGGCAACAAAGATATCGGCAATCGACGCACGGTGAATTTCTCCCAGTGGCTGCAGTTGCTCCCGTGGCGAACCATCGAAGAGAAATACCGTTTTTCCGAACACCTGGCGTTCGTGCAGTGGCTTGAGGGCTCGGGCCGCGTCGATATGTTCCGCTGTGGTGACAACTTCGAGAAAGCGCTGACCGAGCGCGTCCATGTCGCTGTGCAAGACGATGCGGCCATCGCGAATGAACATCACATCGGAGAGGATATTTTCGAGCTCTTCTACCTGGTGTGTGGTCACTAGAATGGTTTTATTCTGATCGAAATATTCCTCGAGCAGACTTTGGTAAAACTGCTTGCGATATAGAATATCGAGTCCCAAGGTGGGTTCATCCAGAACCAGCAAGCGTGCATTGATGGCCATTACCAGTGCCAGATGCAGTTGTACGATCATGCCCTTGGACAGTTCTCGTACCTTTTGCCGCATCTGTAACTTGGTTCTTGACAGAAAATGCTGGCACTTGTCGCGATCAAAACGGGGATGAATATTCTCGACAAACGAGAGCGCTTCACCGACCCGCAGCCAGCGCGGCAGGATGGCGACGTCGGCAATGAAGCAGACATCGTTCATCAGTCGATAGCGGGTTTGCCGTGGATCCTGTCCTAATACCTGTAACTCACCTTCGAAATCGGTCAGTCCGAGGATCGCTTTCAGGGCTGTGGTTTTACCGGCCCCGTTGGGGCCGATCAGACCGACGATGCGTCCGGGTTCGATCTCGAACGAGGCATCGATCAAGGCCTGGGTATGCTTATAGCGCTTACTGAGATGGCTAGCTTTGATTACGGCGCTCATTCGCTTTCATCCTCCCGATTGACGGCCTTGAGTAAGGTTTCCGGTTTCAAGCCCATACGGCGGATGCGCTGAACCAGTTGCGGCCATTCGATGTTGAGAAATTGCTCCCGCTCGCTTCCTAATAGGGCCTGGTGGGCGCCATTCAGGACAAACATGCCCAAGCCGCGACGCTTTTCCACCAATTGTTCTTCAACCAATACCTGGTACGCCTTGGAAACGGTGAGTGGATTGATCTGAAAGTCCGCAGCCACCTGTCTTACCGATGGCAGGGAAGTTCCCTCTGCAAGCGTTCCGTCCAGAATCATGGCCACCACGCGATCGCGCAACTGGCGATAAATTGGAACCTTGTTATCCCAGGTCATGGTCATATTTGAATCTCATCAGAATGATTTGATGCGGATACCGAAGGAATAATAAGGCATCCCGGTTTCCAGGCCGGCCCCAGCCCGATCAAGCATGAGGTCTGCAGATGCCGCACGGCCGCGATCCACGGTACTCGAACGGGCCGGTGTTGAGGCGGATAGCTTAGTTTGTTGTAAGCCCAGCGAGCTAGGAACTTGTGCGGGGGGAAATCCTGCTCGCACGGCAAGAACCATGAGGGTAGTGAGTAGGATCGATGAGAACAGCGCCAACATTTTTTCCTGATTGAGTTGCATGACAAGCTCCGTAAGTGTGTTAGACATTTGGTGTATTACAAGACTATAACACCAATACGAAGGAGACAAGCTAAGTTGTAACTTAATTCAGTAATGGTTCATGTTAAGGGCAATGGAATGAGCGGAATCGGACAAAATGGGGTCACAGGACAGCACGGAGTATATGAATGCCAGCGATATATTCGCCGGCAATGGTGCCCAGGTTGACCAGGATGAAAATCAGCAAAGTACGGGCCACGCGGTTGCGCCACCAGCCACGCCAGTCCGAGAGATCCTGACGTAAGGCTTCGAAATCGGCGACTTGCGGACGTCGGATCGCCAGTTCACTCATGGCAGCAAAAGCCCCGGTCGGCAGGATTCGTATCGGCTTGAAAGGAGCCGTTACAAAAGATACAACGATCGTGAGCGGGTGAGCGCCTGCAACCAGTGCGCCCACGGCGGCAAGACCTCCAGTAAGCACAATCCAATCGCGCAATGCCGAGATACCCAGTTGTGGGCTCTGGTAAAAGGCGTAGCCGATAAGGGCAAAGACCGCCGCCACGGTGCCAAAGGCCAACCACTTGGGCCAGGAAGGGGCCGGTGGGATACGATCCAATTTTTGTAGTTTGGAAACCGGATCGCTGTCCGCTTTCTGCAGCTGTTCGACCAGTCCGGACAGATGGCCGGCACCAATGACCACCAGCACCCGGCGGATTTCCGGGTTGATTTTAATTTGCTGCTGCAACCGGGCCGCCATATAAGCGTCGCGCTCGTCGATCAAAGCGGTATAGAGCGAGCCAGCATCTTGGGCGAACTCGGCAAACGCACTCTCCAGCATGTCACCGCCTTTCAGTGCCTCAATATCATCTTCTTCCGGATCGTCGTGTGAAAACAGGCTGCCGACAAGATTGCCCAGAATCGCCAGTCGCTCCCGCAAGCGCACCCCACGCCAAGCCCGGCGCAAGGTTGTTCCAACTTCACGGTCCACCATCCAACAGGGGAGAAATCGGGTCTCAGCGCCATCCATGGCGGCACGCATTTCGGCACCAGGTTCGATACCCAGGCGTTCAGCCAGGCGGCGCTGGAATGCGGCCAGGGCCAGACTGGCTGCAACCATGCCTACTTTACCTTGGCGAATGACCTGGAATAGGTCCATTTGACGAATCAGGTCCGGGTCACGCATGCTCGCGGCACGGCTTTCACAAAGCTCCACGGCGACTGCATCAAAGTTCTCATTGGCCAGCAAATGTTCGACCGCGGCCACGCTGGTACGGGACACATGCGCGGTACCGAGTATCACCAATTCCGTACCCCCCAGATCGATGCGCCGAAGCGGCTGGGAGGTAAGGGGATCGTCACTGGATGGGCAGGGTGGAAGCGTATCGTTTGGCAAAATCGATCCAGGCGGGGCTCAGTCGCGATAGCGTTTGAGTAGGTCGGAGTAGGCATCGATACGTCGATCGCGTAAAAAAGGCCAGATTTGGCGGACCTTTTCACTACGTCGCAGATCGACATCGGCTAGCATCAGCTCGGGTTGGTCAATACCCGCCTGGGCCAGTATTTCACCCTGTGGCCCGGCTACAAAGCTTGATCCCCAAAACCGGATGCCCAGGTCTTGATCCGGCGCGGCTTCGAAACCGACCCGGTTGCAGGCGGCAACCGGTACACCGTTAGCTATGGCATGACCACGTTGTACCGTGATCCAAGCATCCAGTTGCCTTTGCTGTTCATTCTTATCAT
>CAYOLM010000022.1:4850-7638 GCA_964404785.1 uncultured Mizugakiibacter sp. | reverse complement strand
CCACGTTGTACCGTGATCCAAGCATCCAGTTGCCTTTGCTGTTCATTCTTATCATCGGCAGAATCCCAACCGATCGCGGTCGGGTAGAGCAGAATTTCCGCACCGGCAAGCGCCATCAACCGGGCCGCTTCCGGATACCACTGATCCCAGCAAAGCAATACCCCCAGGCACCCGACCGAAGTCCGGATCGGCTCGAAACCAAGATCACCGGGGGTGAAATAAAACTTCTCATAGAAGCCCGGATCATCGGGAATATGCATCTTGCGGTAGATGCCACTGATCTTGCTGGAGCGATCAAAGACTACGGCAGTGTTGTGATACAGCCCGGCCGCTCGCCGTTCAAACAGCGAAGCGACGATGACCAGGCCAAGTTCTTTCGCCAGCGAGCCAATGCGTTCGGTACTGGGGCCGGGTATAGATTCGGCACGATCAAAAACCTTCACATCTTCGTTTTGACAGGGGTACGGGCCGTTATGTAACTCCTGCAGCAAGACCAGTTGCACACCCTCCGCTGCAGCCCGATGCACGCCATTATCGATGGCAGCCAGGTTGGCCTCCACGCTACCGTGATCGGATTCTTGCAATAGGGCGAGCTTGAGGCTTGACGGAAACATGATCGGAGTTGGTGTAGGGCGCGTCATTGTAAAGCAGTAAGACCCATCGGTCAGAAGCAGGACGCTCAGATGGCTAACAGACCGGATGGTAACTGCATGCTTACACAATGCAGGCTACCGTTCTGGCGGATCAATGGCCGACATGGTACGGGCACCATAACGCGATCCGGATAGGCCCGGGCGATAACTTCCGCAGCAGCAGTATCGGTATCCAACTCGTAGGCCGGGACCAGTACCCCACCATTGACGAGCAGATAGTTGGCATAGGAAACCGCGAGCCGCCGCCCTTGCTCGATGATGGCCGGAGGCCAGGGCAACGCATGTAAGCGGTAGGGAACACCTTGACTGTCACGTAGAACTTCAAGTTCTTTGCGCATGGCATCAAGTTCAGCAAAGTGGAGGTCGCTGGAATCGTTGCAGGCTTGGAAAATGATTCCAGCAGCGGGGGTAAAGCGTGCCAGGGTGTCGATATGCGCATCGGTGTCATCACCCTGCAGCTCACCGTGTTCCAGCCACAGGATCCGCTGTATCGGCAAGGCCGCGTGTAGCTGCTGTTCAATCTGTGTGCGGGTACGCTGTGGATGACGCCGATGCAGACAGGTCCAGGTAGAGAGTAGGGTACCGGCCCCATCGGTTTCGATGGCTCCACCTTCCAAGACGAAGTCGAGTTGAGTTAACACCGCATTCTGAAATAGCCCGCGCTGCACCAGCCCGCTGACCAGCGCATCGTCACGTTGAGCACGGAACTTTCCACCCCAGCCGTTGAAATTGAAATCAAGTATCCGGAAACCAGCTTGGCCACCAATCAGGCTGATCGGGCCGGTATCACGTAGCCAAGTATCGTCATACTCGATTTCAATCCACGTCAGCTTGGCGGGATCAACCCCCGCGTGAACCAGCAACGCAGTGGCATGGTGCATGAGCGCGGTGTCAGCCACGCAGACCAGGCAGCGCTCAAACCGGGTGATTGCAGCAATCAGCGCTACATAGGTCGATTCAACAGCAGCCAGGTCCGCTGCCCAGTCGGTAGCAGAGTGCGGCCAGGCGACAAGCACCCCATCCTGCGCTTCCCATTCCGCAGGAAAACGTTCACAAATGTCGGACATGCTGTTCTCAGCGTATGGGCTTCTCACCGGCTGGGGGTTTGAGCACCGAGTGCAATACCAGGTTGCGCTCGAAGTACACGACATAATGTGGGTACACCCAGCGATGAATCACCGGCCAGACCTTCTTCTGTCCTCCAGCCGCTGGCAACTTGGCTTCAGGTTGGCCGAAACGTTTTGCAACCTGGACCATAGTCATGCCTCGTGTAGGCATAAGCATGTGCGTTTCCACACGTACCTGTTGCTGCAGTGTATCGGCATGAACCGATGGGATGACGGCCATACTAAACAGGACCGTTCCACAAAAAAATATGGCTTGATTCAGAGAATTCGAAGCACGCATCATGACTCAGCTCCCGTGCGCAAATGGCGCAAGCCAGTGTTTTATCAGAAAACCATTCCAAGTGCATGGTCTGAAATGCAAAAGGCCGCACAATGCGGCCTGCAGATCTGTGACGAGTACCGATTTTCAGCGCTGCCGAGCTTTGAAACGCGGGTTACTCTTGCAGATCACGAAAACCTTGCCTCGGCGACGGACGATCTTGCAGTCGCGGTGCCGGGACTTGGCAGATTTGAGAGAAGAAAGCACCTTCATGACAACAGCTCCGATCTGACCGTGTCCGGTCGAACAATACCAGCTGGGTATTTTATAGATATTGAGTCTCTGTCGCAAGTATTGTCCGCTACGGATAGCATCATGTTCGACGTGACCAAGAATCCGGGTATCATCAGCCATTGCACCAACATTCTACTTGGCACATGTGGCCCATATCCAAGCACAGTAAAGGCGCGGAAACCATCGGGCTGTATGCCGCCCGGGATGAAGCCGTTGCCGTTCATGCAGCCCCAGGTTCCGTGGGGTTGTCAGTATTGACGAATGTGTTTCATTGCGGACAGCAGGAACAGACACTTAAGGAAACCGTGTCCCGTGCCCACCTCCGTGGTCGACGTGTCAACGGGGTGCTCTCCATGAGCGAGTATCAGTTGTTGATGGTTGATGCCCCCGATGTTCCTGCAGAGGAATTGCGTTCCGCAGTCAAATGGAAAATCCGTGATCTCATCAATTTTCAT
>CAYOLM010000022.1:0-4750 GCA_964404785.1 uncultured Mizugakiibacter sp. | reverse complement strand
GTGATCGTGTTTTCTCGCGGCGGAATGCTACATTTTACCCGCCAGCTCGACTTGGGATTCTCGCAGCTGGATGATCCTGCGGCGAATGCCCGCTTGGTTCTCGAGATTCAACGTTCCCTTGATTATTGCGATAGTCACCTGGACTTCGGCCGACCGTCGAGAATTGCCGTGGTGCCATTTCAGGATGCCGGGCCGAGCTTTGTTGAGAACATATCCACCGCTATCGGCTTGACCACCGGTTTTTTTGAACTCTCCCAGTTTGTCAATGTTCCGGCGCTTGATGGGATCACGGCACCGGACTGGATCGCCCTCGGCGGAGCACTCAGGGTGGAAGAACGCAAACTATGATGCAACAGATCAATCTGTACCAACCCGTCTTTCGTCGTGAGCGTAAGGTGTTTTCAGCCGTCGCCATGATGCAGATTCTGGCAGTGGTCGTAGTGGCCTTACTCGGCATCTATTCCTGGCAATTCATGGCCACCCATGCCTTGCAGCGGCAACTCGATGTCTACCAGCAACACCAGGTCACGGCTCAAAAGCGCTTGTCCGAACTGATGCTCAAGCTGTCTTCACGTAAGGTGAACCCCGTCCTTGCCGAAGTTTTATCCCGAGCCCAACAGGAACTCGCCGGGCGCCGTGCCGTGCTACGGGCACTATCCTCTCAAAGTCATGGTAATACACAAGGCTTTGCTTCCGTGCTTACCGCGCTATCGCACGCGGTGCACGCCGGTATCTGGCTAACCAGGGTGAATCTAAGCAACGGGGGAACCCAGGTTGCACTCGCTGGCCGGCTTACCCAAGCTGAGAAGCTGCCGCAATATCTGCACCAGTTGCGTCGTCAACCGGTGGTTTCTGGATACCGTTTTGCCAAGCTTAAAATTGTCCGTGACCAGAAAACCGGGCAATTGCATTTTCTCCTTGCCACTCTGGGCGAACTGGATAGCATCAAGGGGAAAACCCCATGAAGAGCTACCTGTTGCAACTGGGGGAAAGGATCGATGCATTGAGTCTGCGTGAACGACTGTTGTCAATGTTGACGCTTTTGGCCGTAGTCGTTGGGCTGTGGTATGTCTTGCTGTATCAGCCCCTGGTCGAGGTAGCGCAGCGCGACACCCAGCACATGCAGGCCGTACGACAACAATTCGCGAAAACCACTGCTAAGGTACAAAGCTTGGTGGTGCGTTTCCGTAAGCCACCCAACGAGCTTGCTCGTACTGAACTGGCTCGGGTCAGGGCACAAATCAAAGTTACCGATCATACCTTGCGGGGCCTTACCGTAGGACTCATTACGCCGGGACGGATGGCCGCGGTGTTGCGCACCTTACTGGCCACCGATCAACAACTCAGCCTGGTTCGCATGGTGAGTTTGCCATCGGTACCCCTTATCAAACCCGGCAAAGGTAAAAAAACCATCCCAATCTATACCCACGGGCTTGAAATCCAGTTCAGCGGCTCATTCAGGTCGGCTTTAGCTTATCTGCAAAGTGTCCAGAAACAGCACTGGAATCTATATTGGGACGGTCTCGAACTTCACACTCATGGCTATCCTCGGCTCTCTGTTACACTCCGCGTGCATACTTTGGGGGTGTCGCAAGCCTGGCTCGGATTACGCGACGAGGGATCATGAGAAGATACAGACGGGTTGCTGGCACTTTGATTATCCTGCTGCTTGCGAGTGGGGTAATGTCTGCCGTAGACGCTATGCCCGTTGCAGACCCGTTTCGCCCCTTTCCATCCGCAAAGGTAACGTCTTTCAGCATCCCGGCGAGTGTTGCGACGTTACGCTTGAGTGCTGTTTTTATTAGCCCCTATCGCCACCAGGCAATCATAAATAACCGGCTGATCACAGTGGGGGATCATATTGGAGGAGTTCAAGTGCTACAGATTGATCCACGGGGAGTACTTGTTTTACGCCAGGGGGAAAAACTTTGGCTGCAATTGGTTCAGCGAGACATTGCCAAACCGAAGGGTGGCCAGCCGTGAGATACGCTGGGCAGATTTCACTGTATAGCGGACTGCTGCTACTCGCAGGTTGCGCCAGCCAGCCGCTCAAAACTACGCCGGCATCTCAGCAACCACCGGTAGCAAGTGTGCCCACAGCAAAGGCCACGATACCCAAGCCACCTAGTGCTGTGTTGGGATCTTTGTTACCCAAGCACGGCCCCGTGGTGCCGGGGCAGATCACCACCACGGGCAAAGCACGTTTCGACGTGTCGGTAAATAATTTACCTGCCCGCCAGTTCTTTCTCGCTCTGGCCAAAGGTGCGCCTTACAATGTGGTGGTGTCCCGAGGAGTGAGCGGGCGGATTACGCTGCATTTGAAGAATGTCACGCTAGTCGAGGTGATGCAGACTGTCGAGCGGGTTTACGGCTATACCTACAATAAAATCGGTCATACCTGGATCGTGCTTTCAAATAAGATTCATTCGCGAATCTTTCATATCAATTACCTCGATATCGTCCGCAAGGCCACCTCGAAAACCCGGGTTACTTCGGGGCAAACGACGAATGCCGATACTGCGGGGCTTTACGGAGTAGGGGGAATAGGAGGGCTCTACGGTGGGGGAGGGTACGGTGGAGTTGGCGGACGATCCGGCCAATCCGGTCAATCCGGGGGGCGTCCATTGGTGGCTGGAAGCAGTGTCACCACCAAATCAAAGAGTGATTTCTGGAAATCGATTAGCACCGCCTTAAAGGCAATCGTGGGTAGCAAGGGTGGCCGCAAGGTGGTGATCAATCCCAGCTCTGGGGTCATCGTGGTGCGGGCCATGCCCCGCCAGTTACAGCAAGTCGGCCAGTTCATTGATGCTGTGCAGAGCAATGTCAATCGCGAAGTCATCATTGAGGCCAAGATTCTCGAAGTCACCCTGAATC
This sequence comes from uncultured Mizugakiibacter sp., assembly GCA_964404785.1. Lineage (GTDB taxonomy): Bacteria > Pseudomonadota > Gammaproteobacteria > Xanthomonadales > Rhodanobacteraceae > Metallibacterium. Next base: position 1,876 of record CAYOLM010000022.1, on the reverse strand, counting down.
ACAGTTTTCAGAGCGGCATCAACTGGTCACAGCTAATGAAAGCCGGCAGCAGCGGAAGTGTTCTTATCGGTCAGGTCGCTGGACAAAGCCTGTTCAATACCGGCGTGTCCAGTCTGCAGGGCCTGCCAATAACCGTACAACCGAACCCCACCAACCCTCTTGTCGGATTTCCCACTACTGCCTTTGGTGGAACCTTTGCTGCGGCACTGAATCTTGGTGACTTCAGTGCCTTCATCGAATTACTTAAAGGCCAGGGAGCCGTGCATGTGTTGTCAAGTCCACGTATGGCCACCATCAATAATCAGGACGCCATCATCAAGGTAGGTCACGATGAGTTTTTCGTGACTAGCGTCAACAGCAATACCATTGCCGGGACGGCCACAACCTCGTCGAGCAATATCAATCTGACACCTTTTTTCTCCGGAGTAGCACTCGATGTGACCCCGCAGATTTCATCCAAGGGCTGGGTCACGCTTTACATCCATCCCACCGTCAGCAAGGTCACCGACCAAAATAAGATCATCACCGTCAATGGCCAGCAAAATAATCTGCCTTTGGCCTTCAGTTCGGTAAGGGAGTCAGACAGCATCGTACGGGCACGCAGCGGTCAGGTAGTCGTGATCGGCGGTCTGATGAAAAAAGAAGTCCGCAATCAAACCTATTCGGTGCCTCTGCTCGGCGATATTCCTGTGCTTGGATACCTGTTCCGGCAACAGAAACAATTGGTGGAGCGTACTGAACTGGTGATTCTTCTTAAACCGATCGTAGTCGGTGAAGGCGATGTCTGGGCGAACTATACCCGCGAGCGGCGAGCCGCAGCGGCAAGGCTCAAACCGGGGAGCTGAAAAGCTGATGTATCAGCTCCACTTTGGTCTTGAGCATCTACCTTTTGCGCTCACTCCCGACACGCAGTTTTTTTTCCCCAGCCCTGCCCACCAGGAGGCCCTGAACGTACTGCTGTTCGCCCTCGAAGAAGAGCAGGGCTTCGTCAAAGTGACTGGAGAGGTCGGTCTGGGTAAAACGATGCTCTGCCGTTTGTTGCTTAACCGGCTCAAGTCACCGTGGGTCACCGCCTATTTGCCCAATCCGGATCTTCGACCCGCCAGCATGTACCGTCAGCTTGCTACCGAGCTAGCCATTCCGAATCAACGGAAGTTAGCGACCGATGTACTCATGGACACCATCAGACAGCGGTTGCTGGAGTTGTCTGCCAGCGGTCGTCGCTTGGTAGTGCTGTTCGATGAGGCTCAGGCCTTACCCACCGCAACCCTGGAGTCCGTCCGTTTACTCTCAAACCTGGAGACGGAAAAACGTAAATTGGTGCAAATCGTGTTGTTTGCGCAACCAGAACTGGATCGCCGCCTTGCTCAGGATAATCTCCGCCAACTGGCCCAGCGCATCACCTTTGACTATTGCCTGCAGGCCCTGGATCACCGCGCCTGTGAAGCGTATTTGCGCCATCGATTAGAAATTGCCGGGCGGCATGGTCGGCCACCATTTTCTCGTGCCGCGCTACGCTTGCTGTTCAGGGCTAGTCAGGGGGTACCTCGTTTGATCAATATTCTGGCACATAAAAGTATGCTTGCTGCCTATGGCGAAGGATGCGATGAGGTCATGCGCAGGCATATCCGTTCCGCCGTTCACGATACGGCCCAGGTTCGAGGTCAAGGTCATTTCCTGAGCCGCTTGTATCACGGCGCGTTTTTACTGTTATTGGTACTGCCTTCAATGCTGACACTGGTAGCAAGATGAGCCTGATTAACGACATGCTGCGGGACCTCGACCGACGCCGCGCCGGTATGGGTAAAACGCCCAGTCTGGCAGCGGTTCCGCCATCGCGCCAACCACCCTCACGCCGGAGGATTTTGATCGTTCT
>CAYOLM010000021.1:0-13340 GCA_964404785.1 uncultured Mizugakiibacter sp. | reverse complement strand
AGCATGCCGCCAGTTCGCAGTGCGCCTCAATCGGGGTGAATAGTGAGGGCGCCTGTTGGGCGCACTCACCGAATGTGGCGGAGTGGACGGGACTCGAACCCGCGACCACCGGCGTGACAGGCCGGTATTCTAACCAGCTGAACTACCACTCCGCTGTACGTTTGGTGGGTATTAAGGGTTTCGAACTTCTACCCCCACCTTGCTAAAGACCATTGCCCCTTGGCATCCATGCGGTCATCAAACTTCTCTGAATCTTCTAGGGAAACGCAAGGGCACTCCCACCGTCCGGACATTCTAAAACGCGGCTCTGGCCGCTGGCAAGCTTGGATACCATGAAGCAAGCCATACCGCTCGATGAGTTTCGCGTAATCTATGCTTGGGATGCCTGCAAGAACTCCGCAGGTTCACGCTCCATTCTAGGTAATCCACCGCGTGTAAGTCTCCATACATCCCTGGCTTGATTTCTTCGATTGATTGATTACTGCGAGGTTGGCGACAGCCCGTTACCATCATCTCGGGTCACTTCGAGAAACCGTAGCGAGCAGTTCGAGTGCAAAACGTCCCGGAGCGAACCTCCAAAACATGTCAAGCAGACGGGTGAGACCGGGGCGTAACGTAGCAATCGGGCTACATAGTAGGTTTATCGGGGGGGGGTGGCTAATCCAGATCCAAAAGCATATCTACAGCCGGTTGCAGAGAAGTCAAGCCAGCAGCGAGGCCGAGTGCAAGTGCCTGCTGCGGGGCATAGCCCATTTCCCAGGCCGCCGCCAAGGCTAATAACGCCCCTACCCGGTTACCTGTTGCACAATAGATCAACACCGGCTCATCACCTTTGATGGCTTGCATCAGCTCGCCAACATGCTCACGATCCAGATCCTTCGAACTGGCGACCGGGATGCACAGATACTGCAACTGCAGCTCGGCAGCCATGGCAGCCTGATCCCAACCGACCCATTCTGAAACGGGACGAAGATTGATAATGCGCGAGATGCCCGCTTCCTTGAAGGCAAGCAGATCCACTTTCTGGGGCTGACCCATACAGTAGAGCCGATCTAAAACCCGTCTCGCCTTGAAAATACCCATATATCTACCCTTGCTTGTAGCCAACTTGTTGTCGGATATGAGGAAAGCGACCGAGATACCTGGTCTCCTACTCAGATACTGCCAGGTCTAGCCTCTTCGCCATATTTGCAAAGCAGCCAGACGCACCTGAGCAGTATTGACCCGTCCACTACAAATACCCTGGAAGCCTCAAGCTTCATAGTCAAGAAGCCCCCGAATAGCTTGAAAACTGTAGCGAGCGGTTCAGGGACAAGGTGCCGTAGGGTAAATCATCGCCGCGGCCTAGGAGGAGCCTGTCGGGCTTGGGTAGGGCCTACTGTGGCAGTGGGAAATCGGTTCATTGGCTCGGTCTTTATCGTTAAATAGAACCACTACTCACCTCAAAAGATCAAAAAACTGTCCTCGATTTTTCATCCACCTCGCTACGACACTCCAAGCCCAACAAGCTCCAGCAGACAAAAAGCGGTAGCGTGATCGCTTGATGACGCACAACCGGTTTTTCGAGGTGTTCACAGGAAAAAACTGGCCCAAGGGGTTCAGGGGCGGCTCATTTCCATCCAGTACGAAGCCTGCAGCTCGCTCCAACAAGGCTGTAGCTGTTCTGTCGGGGTTCCATCAAGTGCCAATAACTTAAGTATTGAGCGCTTCAATCGCGCCAGGTTAGCCCGCTGCCATGGGTCAGCAGGACTACGCATACGTCCTCGGTCGAAGTCAATCAGATAAACCCGAGTTCCACTATAAAGGATGTTATGCGCGTTGAGATCAGCGTGGTACACACCGGAAGCATGAAAGCGGGCCAGCGTACGACCAATATTTGCAAAGTCGGACAGACTGTAGTGTCCACTGAGAATATGCTCGGCCAGAGTTTTTGCTCCCGGCAGAAAGCGGGTGATCAGATCAGCGGTGTACCCCAGCCCATGACGAACATAACGTGCGGCAATCGGTTGCGGCACCGGTAGACTACGGCGATACATGACATCCAGCAGGCGAAATTCGGCCAAACTGCGGCAATGGGTTTGACCGATCCACAGATAGCGGTCACCAAGTAATCCGGCCACCGCCCCACCACGCCGATAATGACGCAGAATCAGATTTCCAGAAGTCGTGAACAATCGACCTACGCCGCCACGACCTCCAGGTACCGGTTGCAAAAGTCCCTGTTGGCTCCACCAATCCGGCTCGAACCATTCACTACCGACTTGAGTTACTAGCCCGGCGTCGACCAGAATGGCCCCGTCAGACGTAGCGAGCATATGTGGATCCGCTTTCGACATGATCACTAAACCTCTTTCCCGGCAAGTGTAGCAAGCTGATGCAAAAACCTGCCCCTTTACGTTCCATCTGTCTACTTCGCACCTCGGCACTGGGCGATGTGACCCACGTGGTGCCGCTTCTGCATACCCTACGCAAGGGGTTTCCCGAGGCCCGCATCACCTGGATCATCGGCAAACTTGAACAACGCTTGCTAGCCGGACTGGAAGGAGTCGAATTCGTTGTCTTCGACAAATCCAGGGGGATGGATGGTTTCCGTGCAGTTCGACAAACCTTGCATGGGCAACGCTTCGATGCCTTATTGCACATGCAGGTTGCGCTGCGCTCCAATCTGCTAAGCCTGACTGTGCATAGCGGCCGACGCATCGGCTATGATCGCGCCCGCAGCAAGGACCTGCATGGTTGCTTTGTTCACGAACGTATCGCCGCAGGTCGGCACCAACATGTACTGGATGCCATAGGCAGCTTCGCCAGCCCACTGGGGCTCGAATCCCTGCCGGTGTGCTGGGATCTACCTGTTGCTGAGGAAGACCATGCCTGGGCCGCCACTCAACTGTACGCGGGGCAACGCTGGTTGCTGATCAATGCCGTATCCAGTCATGCCCTGCGCAACTGGCGCCCAGAACGCTATGCCGCCGTGGCCGATCATGCCATCACCGCCCTGGACTGGAGGGTGGCCCTGACCGGTGGCCCTGGCACTCACGAACGCACCCTGGGCAATACCATTGTCAACGCCATGCGCGAGACCCCCCTGGATCTGATCGGCCGCGACACCCTGAAACGGGCCCTGGCCTTGTATGCCAGGGCGGACGCGCTGCTCACGCCCGACTCCGGCCCGATGCACATGGCTAACGCCATGGGCACCCCGGTGCTGGGCTTACATGCCGCCTCAAATCCCCACCGTTCCGGCCCTTACTCAGATCGCCGCTGGTGTGTAGATGCCTATGCCGATGCGGCCCGTAAGTACCGACATTGCGAGGCCGACGAGTTGCGCTGGGGCAGCAAGCTTGAATACCCCGGGGTGATGGATTTGGTCACCGTGGATGCTGTTATCGAACGCTTGGAAGCGCTAGCCGAATCACTGGAAGGGTCATCCAGAAATGGTATATCAGGTTAAAAATATATAAGTAATATTACGGTACATCAGCATGTTGGACGATATTCCTGATATGATTTCTCCTCAATAAGAGGTGATCCGAGCTGCAGGTTGATAGTGCGTTTGATGGCCGCTCGCTCATCGTTACGGATATAGACTGAGCGGGCCAATTCGATAAATTCCGCATCGAAGGCAGCGTCGCGTTCCTTCAGGCGAATGCGATCCTCAATATCCCACAAGGCTTCGTTAACAGCCGTGAGCGCATTACGTTCCTCATCAATCGCAGCCCGAGAAGCCGGATGCCGTGACCAGGTCGTACGTAGCAACTCCAGCTCGGCATCAATGTTGGCACGTTTGGCTGGGTCAGCGATGCGCTGGTACTTAATTTCCAGAATGGCAATCTTGTCCAGCAACTCACCATAGGAAACCGCGACCTGAATCTCGCTCATGGGTAGATTTCCTTCATCATCGGTTGGTGGGTGAACTGACTAGGTCTGCGGATGGTCGGAACAAGTGTTCCCGGTAATAGCGCAATTCGGCAATGGAATCGTGAATATCGCTGAGTGCCGTATGTGCCGATACCTTATCGCAACCGTGCAGCACCTTGGGCGCCCAACGTCTAGCCAACTCTTTGATGGTGGAAACATCGATGTGCCGGTAATGAAAATAGCGCTCCAGTGCAGGCATTTGCCGATGCATGAAACGGCGATCCTGGCAGATCGAATTTCCACACATTGGTGATTTTCCGGCAGGCACCCACGACTTCAGGAACTTCAGTGTGTTCTGCTCTGCCATCGCATGGTCGGTCGTTGCCGCCAGCACCCTATCCCACAGGCCGGACTTGCGGTGTTGATTCCGATTCCAGCTATCCATGTTCTGCAACTGCTCCAGTGGATGGGCAATAGCGAAAACCGGCCCCTCGGCCAGCACCTTGAGTTCCCGATCCGTCACCACACAAGCGATTTCAAGAATCGAATCTGTGTCTGTGTCCAGCCCCGTCATCTCCAGATCGATCCAGATCAAGTTGTCATCATGCACAATAATAGCGCCCAGATTGCCTAGCTCTGAGTCTAGCAGCACCCGCAGTCTGATCAGGAATGCGTTAGCCTGTACCGAATCTGAAATGCTGGGCCAGACAGACATGGCAGAACACACCTTTTTCTGGCACGACTACGAAACCTTCGGGATTGATCCGCTGCGGGATCGGCCGGCACAGTTTGCCGGTCTGCGCACCGATAGCCATCTGCAGCCCGTAGGCGAGCCGGTAAACGTGCTGTGCAAGCCGGCACCCGATGTGCTACCCCACCCTGATGCCTGTCTGATTACCGGGATCACTCCGCAACAAACCGAGCGGGAAGGTTTGATCGAACCCGAATTCGCCGCCATCGTGCAGAGTGAACTGGGAAGACCCGGCACCTGCGGTGTCGGCTGGAATTCACTACGCTTTGATGATGCCTTTACCCGCAATCTGCTGTATCGCAACTTTTACGATCCCTATGCCCGCGAATGGCGCAATGGCAACAGTCGTTGGGATCTGATCGATCTGGCGCGGATGACCTACGCACTGAGACCGGCAGGTATGACCTGGCCGTTGCGTGACGATGGAGCCCCCAGTTTCAAACTTGAACATCTGGCCAACGCCAACGGTGTCGTGCCACGGCATGCCCACGATGCTCTGTCCGATGTGGAATCACTACTCGCCATAGCCTGCAAACTGCGTGCCGCACAACCGCGTCTCTGGGACTGGTACTACCGTCTACGCCGTAAGAATGAAGTCTTCGGCCTGCTTGATACCGCCCATATGAAGCCTTTGGTGCATGTGTCGCAGCGCTATCCGGCCCGCCGCGGCTGTCTCGCCATCATCGCCCCCCTGGCGGTGCATCCCAGCCAGCCGAATGCCGTCATCGTCGCAGATCTTGGCCTGGACCCGACGAGCTGGATGCATCGATCACCCGAAGAACTGGCTGAGCGACTGTATACGCCACGTACCGACCTGCCCGAGGATATCGAACGGGCTCCACTGAAACTGCTACGAGCCAACGCCTCGCCTGCCCTGGCTCCGTTGAGCGTTCTCAAAGGTGTGGACTTAAAACGGATTGAACTTAATCTGCAGGAGAATCTCGACCACCTGGAGCAATTACGCCATTGTGAGGGCTTGGCCGAACGAGTGCGCACTCTGTATGGCAACGACGCTCGACCCATTGCCGCCGACCCGGAATTGGCGCTGTATGCTGCCATGCCCAATGATGCCGATCGGGCGGTGATGTCAAAAGTGCGCACTTCACCTCCGGCACAACTGGCAGAGCTGGCCCACGCCTTTCGTGACCCACGCTACACCGAGCTGTTGTTTCGCTACCGGGCCCGTTACTGGCCCGCCACACTTGACGCTTCTGAACAGGCCTGCTGGCAGCAATTTCGCAGCGACCGGCTGACCCGCGAAACGTCCTTGACTACACTTACTGTGGAGGCTGGTCTTACTCGTATCAGCGAACTACGTATCCAGCCAGGACTGGCATTGACCGCTACCCCGGTACTCGATCAGCTGGAAGATTGGATCCGCAATCTGGCGTGTGGACTCGGCGACATCCCCCCAATTTAGCGGTCTACCTCGGCCGTCTACGGCGTCGGGCATGGTACCCGTTTCCACAAAGCTACAGCCCGTGCCTGCCTGCATACCGTCATCATAGCCGATAGGTGTCGGCAGTTTCGACGACAACTCCGTCTTGTATCAGTTGCAGGCTGCTGAATCGCTCACTGATCGCTGCAGTAGTCAGCGGGTGCAGAAAAATCATGCTACCGAGTTCCAGATGACCTTCATAACGAATGGGGAGTTGTTCTACACCGCTCCCCTGCAATGCATCCAGACTCGCACCCCACGGCAAATATGGCTGCGGTAACAGCTCCCGGCTAGCTACCATTGATACAACCGCTCCCTCCCCCTGACATGCATAACGGTCATGATCCGGCTGGCGGATGATTTCCGTTGCGTAACCTACCGCCGGGGTAACCATCCCATCGCTGGGATCGTACCCATATAAGGCCCGACCCACAGTAATTTCGGTTACAGCTGAATGAGCAGCATTGAATTCAACCGTGCTCACCCCGCCACAGTTGACCAGCGCATCCCCATGTCCATGGGCGCGCAAGGCGTCAGCCATAGCCTGCCGACGCTCACCCAGTCGTACAACCTTGTGGGCTGTTGGAGCCGTATCATCGTCATCATTGTGCGGCGATAACCATTCAGCGAGTTGATTGCGGTAGTTATCGTAGGTGAGTACCCCACGAAAACAGGTTCCAGGACGTATGTCGATAGCCTGCACCAGTTGTAACAGCATGTCGGCCGAGCGGATTGGCGAGCGGCGACCCGGACCCTTCAGACTGTCCCACGCCACCGACATGTCTATTTCAATACACAACGGAACGACCACCCCCATCCGTATTGCCGCTTGGGCAACATGTTCGAGATGTCGGGGTGAATCAACCGTGAGGGTGATGTCGTGGCCTGCCGCAATGGCTGCACAGGCCTGGTTAAGTGCATCCGTTTGCAATGTCGGATAGGCGACTAAAAAGTCTTTCAAGTCAGTTATATGCGTCAGGTACAAGGCTTCGGCAATGCTCATGCAACGCACACCATGAAAGCGGGCATTCGAGCGCATCACCCGTTGCATGATTTCGGGACATCGGAGCAAGCTTGCATCCACGCGCAGTTTCTTACCGCCACTGCGCTTTAACAAGGAACGAATGTTACGCTCCAGCAGGTTGAGGTCTACATAAGCCTGTGGCAACGGCAAGCTCGCAAGGGCGTTGCAGTAATAGGCATAACCGAAAGGTGTACGAGCCTGCTCAGGAGTACGCCGTTTGAGCAGTCGCGACATAACCGCTTCGGCTCGGTCACGCAGACGATCAGCCGCTTGGCGGCTCCGCCCATCAGGCTGAACCGGTAGCGACACACGAATCGAAAGCACCCCTGGGCAGGGTAGAAAGCGCTCCTCTGGGAGAATTTTTCGGGTACCTTCAATCGCCACGGGAACGATGGGAACCGAGGCCTTGGAGGCAAGATAGAACGCGCCATCACGAAACGGCAACAGACCACTGTCAGTGGAGAAGGTCCCTTCTGGGAACATCGCCAGGGATTCACCGGCAATCAGGGCAGAGAGAAGACGCCTTGCATCACGGCCAGCGCGAGCGGTTGGCTCCCGCTCAACGAAACGCTCACCGATACGGCGCAGAAACCAGCCGAGTACGGCAACTTCGGCAATTTCATGCTTGATCACGGCAGAAAAACGTGGCGGCAAGGCGGCAATCAGAATCAGTCCATCAAGATAGCTGCGGTGATTGGCAATCACAATGCAGGGTCCCTCTGGTAGGCGAGCGAGACCATGCACGCGATAGGGCATCGCTGCTGCAAAAAACAGCCCTCTCAAGGTCCAGCGTGACACTCGTTTACGCATACCAAGAGTCGGCATAATCAGAGCCAAAAACCCGCCACCGAACAGAAACACCCCGATTACGACGACTGCGTAGATGCCATAGAGACTGTACAAAAAAAGAACGAGGGTGTTCTTGAGTCTGTTCATGGGCGAAGCTACGGTAACAGGGTGTAAGTATGGATCGGAATGTGCGACAACTTGGGTAACCCGGGACAGCCCTAAATGGGGTTACGCGTGTTATTTGGTGTCCACAACAAAGTCTACGCTAGACTGCCAGCTGCTACCAGGTCATGCCAACCAGGCTATGAGGGCTACCGGTACGGGTACGGTTGGGCCCTTACACCCTCTGTCTCGACCTACTTTTTGTAGCCATATCGCCGCATATCGATTTCGTCATATTGTTACCATATAGATCATTTATTAGCCATTGGTTTCACATACAGCCACCACGTCCACGCACCGGAACAACGTACCCATCTATGTCTCAACCTCATTTCACCCCGCAAACCTTCCAGTTTCTCGACCGGCTGGCAGCCCACAATGAGCGTCCCTGGTTCAAGAGCCATCAGGATGAATACGAAGTGCTGGTGCGCGAACCATTTCTGGCACTTATCGCCGACCTTGCCGAACCACTGGCCACTATCAGCCCACACTATCGTGCCGATCCACGCAAGCTGGGTGGCTCACTGTTCCGCATTCAGCGCGATGTACGCTATTCCAATAACAAACAACCCTACAAAACCTGGGCCGGTGCCCGGCTGTTTCATGAACGCAGACGGGAGCGTCCGGCGCCAAGTTTCTATCTGCATATCCAGCGCGATAACTGCTTTGTCGGCGCCGGTATTTGGCATCCCGAAACCAAGACGCTGCGTACGCTCCGCGATTTCATCGTTGACAACCCGTCTGCCTGGACGCAGACCGTACATAATCAGGCCTTCGAGCGCCGTTTCCAATTCTGGGGCGAGAGCCTGGTGCGTGCCCCGCGCGGCTATGATCCCGGGCACCCTTTGATTGAAGATTTGAAACGCAAGAGCTTCGCTGCCGGCAAAAATCTTGATGATGACCTAATCTGCAGCTCACGACTGCAGGGCACCGTGGTACGCAATTACCAGGCTCTGGCGCCCATGATCGACTATCTTTGTGTGGCACTGGAATTGGAGTTCTGATTTCCTCCCGCACCTCAAACGTACTCTAGCAGCCTGTCGGACTTGGGTGATCGTGACGAGGCGAGTAGAAAATCGAGGATAGTTTTTCGGGCTTTTGAGGCGAATAGTGGTTCTATTGAACGATAAAGGCCGGAAAAATGGGCCGATTTGAGGCCGCCGCAGTAGATTGATCTCAAGTCCGACAAGCTCCTAGACCGAGCAGATTTTCAGCTCCTCATCCCGGGGCAGCACAAACCCGGGATCCCCGCCCTGCCGACACTGTCCGATCAGAGCTCGAACATGATCCAGGCCAGATATATTCCCACCTACGCAGGTAGAACGGACACGTTGCCGTTAGGCTCCCTTTCCAGACCAGCCAGAAAACGTGTCGCTGCACGGCCCCCCCCTGACCAGCCAACACAAAAAATCCGGCGGACGCTTTCATGCCCGCCGGATGGCCGTCGCAGAGCTCCGTTCCTACTTGACCACGAGACTTAACTTCTCGTTGCGAACCCATATCCGGTTGGCCCGCTTACTCATCGCCTTTCGAAACTGCGCATAGAGCTTCACGGTTTTTGCCTTACCCAGGGTCTTAACCAGCATGGCACGGAAGTCTTCATCGCGATCACTGCCCATATCCGCCCAGCTGTCATAGGGGGAGATAAACGTGACATGCGGTGCATCTCTACCACCGGATACTACGTCCTCGGCAAGCCAGAAGGTCTTGTAATCTGCCTTCCTGGCAGCCTTGGCCACTTGTATGACAACATTTTCCCAGGTTTTGTACATCCCCGGCTTTACCCAATAGTCAGTCACAGAAAACATCTTGTACTCGTGCTTGGTGTTCTTCCAGTAACTAGCCGGGCCATCTACACGTGTCAGTACTGCACGGACGCGTTCCATATTCGGGCTGACCTTACTCATGAACAGTGCACTACACGGTTTGCTGCTGGGATCCTGGCGATCCAGATCTCCCCAGGAACCATACTCTCCGGTAAATGCATATTGCCCCAGAACACCGGTAAGCGACTCGTAGGCATTGAAACCCAAAGTGGCACCGTTTTTCTTGCGGCAAATAATCCATTCCTTCACCCCATCGGTGAAGGCCCGATTATGAGCCGGCTGGACTTCGACGATATAGATCGTGCGTACGCTTTCAGCCTTCTTGTCAGCTGCTTGCGCAGGGATACTGATAAACAGGGTAAGGATGAATGGCACAAGCATGCCGAATCCGGTGTGCAGATGATGTTTCATTTCATTTTCCCTAAAGACTGTCGAGGGTGCCGACGAGGGAGGTCGTGGCTTGTCTCACAGCGTGTGACGTCATTGATAGACAGATCAGCTACTAGGAACAAGAAAAAACTGCGGTTATAGGGGGTTGTAATAAAACTGCAACAACATGATAAATAGCGTAAGCCCAGTATCGATCAGGCCTGAGCAAATGGAAAAACCAGCATCTCTTGCATATCCCGGGTGCCGGACCTGGCCAGTAACAGCCGGTCGATGCCCATGGCTACACCAGCACAATCCGGTAAGTGATCGAGTACGCTGAGCAGACCTTCATCGATCGGTGGCTGGACCCTTCCCCGCCGCTGACGGATGTCCAGATCGCGCTGAAAGCGCCGCCGCTGTTCGGCGGAATCTCGCAGCTCGTGATAGCCGTTAGCCAACTCCAGCGACCCGACAAAAGCCTCGAAGCGCTCAGCAAACGGATATGACTGGTTGCAAATCTGCGCCAGAGCACACTGGCTGGCGGGGTAGTCATAAATCAACGTCAGCCGATCACGGGGAAACCTTGGCTGTAGGATATGGCTGAAGAGCAAATCCAGCCAATCATCACGTTCCAAGCCTGCCGGGCTGATGTGATATTCGAGCAACGGCTGCTGCAACTGTGACAGCGAGGCCGCCCATGGATCAAGCTGCAATTCGGCAAGAAACAGTTCTCGATAGGTCAACTTCAGAATGGTGATCGATGGGCTAGTAACCGCCAATACCTGACCGATCAGCTCCGCGACTTCATCCATCAGCCGATAGTGATCCCAGCCCACCCGATACCACTCCAGCATGCTGAACTCCGGGTTGTGATGACGCCCAACCTCACCGTTACGAAATACCTTGCCCAATTCGAAACAGTCACCTACCCCTGCCGCCAACAGTCTCTTGAGCGGATGCTCAGGTGAAGTACGTAACCAGCGCGTCCGGCTACCGGCATCGATATGCCCATCAAAGGTGCAGTGGAAGCTTTCAATATTCGGGTCAGTATTACCGGCCATGGAGAGAATCGGCGTTTCGACTTCCAACACCATGCGTGCTACAAAGAAATTACGGATCAGCCCATATAATTCGACCCGTTGCTGCAACCGGGAATGCAAATTATCTGTACTCATCATGGCTACGCTTCATAATTTTGAATGAAATCTCTCAGGCGTTCTGTATCCCAGATTTCCACCCCCAACTCCTGAGCCCGTGTCAGCTTTGAACCAGCGGCTTCACCGGCAATGATGAAGCTGGTTTTTTTCGACACGCTAGATGAGACTTTGGCTCCCAACGCTTCGAGTTGGCTCTTCAGCTCCTCACGAGAAAAGTTCTCGATAGTACCGGTAAGTACCACCGTTTTTCCGGCCAGCGGGGTGGCCCTCGCCTTGCTCAGCAAAGGGGCAGCCTGCAGCAATTCAAGCATGATTCGCTCGGCAGCAAGCAGTTGCTCGCGTTGCAGTGGTTCAGCCAGCCAGGCTGAAAGGTTTGCTGATACGGCACGAGGCAATCCGGCCGCTATCCAATGCGCCTCACCCGCCGCAATCAAAGCCTGCAGGTTGGGATACTGGCCGGCAATCAATCCAGCCCAGGTCTTGCCAAGTTTGTTGATCCCGGCAGACACCAATAACTCTTGCCGATACATCTGGGTATGCCATTGCGCGCAAGGTGTCGTCTCATCACGAAAATACACACCGGCATGCAACATGGCATCCACGGCTTGCCGATTACCGGCTTGGGCAAAAAAGGTGGCCATGGAGGCCGCGGCCTCACTCCCGATACCGGGAATTTGCCGTAAAATTAAGTCAGGAACTTTGCGAATTAAATCCATGTTCCCTAGCCAATTGGCTATTATTTTTGATGTGTTCTCACCAATATGGGGGATGCCGATGGCAAACAGAAACCGGGCCAGCGTGGGGTGCTTGCTGGCCTCTATGGAGTTGAGCAGATTCTCCGCCCAGCGGGTCGCTACCTTGCCCTGACGAACGGTTTCCGGGGTGGTGCCATCACGCGTATCCAACTTTTGTTTCATTTCCAGCAGATGGGCCTGCTGCAGTACAAAAAGATCCGCGGGGGTATGCACATATCCGAATTCCACCAGAGCATCGATGATGCGTTCACCCAAGCCCTCAATATCCATGGCCCGTCGGGAAGCAAAGTGGAGCACCGCCTCCTTACGTTGGGCGGCACAAACCAAACCACCGGAACAGTGCCAGACGGCCATGCCATCCTCACGTACCAATGCGGAACCGCATACCGGACATACCCTCGGCATACTCCAGGGTTGAGTTTCCTTGAGGCGATCTTGAACAACCACCCTAAGCACTTCCGGAATCACATCACCAGCACGACGTACGATCACGGTGTCGCCAACACGAACATCAAGCCGCTCAACCTGATCGGCGTTGTGCAAGGTAGCATTGGTAACCGTGACACCCGCAACCCGCACCGGTTTGAGCCTTGCCACTGGCGTCGCCGCACCGCTACGGCCAATCTGGATTTCAATATCCAGCACTTCGGTCATCTGCTCCTGGGCCGGGAACTTGTGGGCGATCGCCCAACGTGGAGCCCGGGCTACGAAACCCAGTTGCTGCTGACCCGCATAGTCGTCCAGCTTGTAGACCACGCCATCGATGTCATAAGGAAGCTGCTCACGCTGCGTGGCCATACGGTGAAAATAGGCGATCAGCCCGGCAAATCCCGTTGCCGTCGCTACCATGGAAGAAACCGGCAGTCCCCACTCGCGTAAGCGCTGGAGGGCCTGAGAATGTCTGGGTGGAGGCTGCCAACCGCGAATTTCTCCAAGTGCATAGGCATAGAACGCCAACGGGCGTTGCGCTGTAACTGCAGGATCGAGCTGGCGCAGTGATCCAGCCGCCCCGTTACGAGGATTGGCTAGCAGCTTTTTACCCTGTTTCAAGGCCTTATGATTATAGGCTTCAAAACCCGCTTTCGGCATATAAACCTCACCCCGTACTTCCAGAATAGCGGGCCATCCAGTACCTCGTAAGCGCAAGGGGATAGCTCGTATGGTGCGGGCGTTCGCGGTCACATTCTCTCCGGTTTCCCCATCTCCCCGGG
>CAYOLM010000020.1:0-13450 GCA_964404785.1 uncultured Mizugakiibacter sp. | reverse complement strand
GCTCGACATTATCCATAGTGATGGCGCTACTGACCACCACCACATCGGCATCGGCGATGTTGGCCGCCTCATGTCCAAAAGCAATTCGGATACCCAGGGAAGTAAGGTGTTCGGTTACCGCAGAATGGGATCGATCCGAACCGGATACTTCATAACCCAGTTTATGCAGTACCTCGGCAATACCGCTCATGCCGACACCACCGATACCGATAAAATGCACGCGCCGAAAGGCATACATGAAATCTTCGTGCGGTTGCAGACGACGCGGACTCATGCGGCTTCCTCCAGGCATAGCCGGGCTATGGTCTGCGCTGCCTGGGGACGAGCCAGCACCCGGGCCGATTCGGCCATTTGCAAGCGGGCTTGAGCATCGCCCAACAGGGCCCGCAAATGCCGGGCCAGAACTGACGCATCACATTGCGACTCCTGGCACAGCCGTGCCGCTCCAGCCTCGACCATGGCTGCGGCATTGCGAGTCTGATGGTCGTCGACAGCATGTGGATAAGGCACCAGTATCGCACCCAGTCCTACTGCAGCCAGCTCGGCCAGGGTCAGTGCCCCGGCCCGGCACAGAGCCAGGTCAGCCCAGGCATACGCTGCGGCCATCTCGACAATAAACGGCTCAACCCGCGCCTCGATACCATGCTGGCGATAGGCGCGGCGAGTGGCCTCGAGGTCGCTTGCTCCACACTGATGCCACACCTCGGGGCGTTGCGGACTATCCAGCTGCAACAAGGCTTCAGGTGCCAGTCGATTCAAGGCCCGGGCTCCCTGACTGCCGCCAAGAATCAGCAAGCGGGGCACCCCGCGACCCTGAAAACGCGCAGCAGGTGGTTCCAACTCACTAATTTCCATGCGTACTGGATTACCCACCCACTCCAATCCGGGCAGGGCACCAGCAAATCCGCCCAGTACCCGGCGCGCCAAGCGAGCCAACACCCGGTTGGTCATGCCGGGCAGGGCGTTCTGCTCATGCACTAATAGCGGAATACGCAGCAGAAAGGCCGCCAGCCCACCCGGGCCTGACACATAGCCGCCCATCGACAACACACATCGTGGCCGTACTGCACGCAGCACCCGCACTGCCGCAAACAAGGTACGCAACAACATCCAGGGCGCCTGCAGCCGCACCCTGAGTCCCTTGCCGCGCACCCCTCGCACCGCCAGCGTGTACAAGCGGAGACCTTGCTCGGCTACCAGCCGGGTCTCCATGCCTCCTTCGGCGCCCAGCCAAATTACGGCGATACCTTGCGCACGCAGGGCAGCCGCCACCGCAAGACCGGGGAAAATATGCCCTCCGGTACCCCCGGCCATGATCATCACCGGACCGGTTGCCGTCATGGTGACACCCCCACACTCACTTCCTTCAGGATTTTGCTGCGCGCAGAGATACGACGGGCATCTTCAGCACGGCGGATTTCGTATCCGGCCCGTAACAACAAGCCCAGCATCGCCAGGGTCATGATCACACTGGAGCCCCCTGAACTGATCAGGGGCAGGGTCAGGCCTTTGGTGGGCAGCATGCCCAGGTTGACACCGATCGATACCGTTGACTGCAAGCCGATCATCAAGGCCACACCGAACGCAACGAAGGCCGCATAGTGCTGTCCCAGCTGCACCCCGAGCATCCCCAACCACAGCGCCCGTCCCACCAGCAGGGTAAACATGGCGACCACCAGCAGGATACCGGCAAAACCCAGCTCCTCGGCAATCACCGCAAGAATGAAATCAGTATGGGCCTCAGGCAGATAGAATAGTTTCTGGACACTGTCGCCAAGCCCAACCCCGAACCAATGGCCTCGGCCTACTGCGATCAATGCCTGGGTCAGTTGGAAGCCATTGCTAAATGGGTCCTTCCATGGATCTATGAATGAAGTCAGACGCTTGATCCGATAGTTCTGGCTCATCGCCACCCAGGCGAACAGCGGCAGCAACGGCATGGCCAGATACAGCAGGTTCCGCATCCGTGCTCCAGCCAACCAGATCATCCCCACGACCACCGCCAGCAGCAAGACTGCGGAGCCGAAATCGGGTTGTAACAGTAGCAATATAACCAGTAGCAGGGTCACCCCAATGGGTCTGACCACGCCCAACAGATCCCGTTCGACCGCCTGGCGATGGCGAACCAGATAACTGGCGACATACAGGATCACCGCCAGCTTCACCGCTTCAACCGGTTGAAATCCCGTTACCCCCAGATTGATCCAGCGTCGTGCGCCATTGATTCGCATCCCCAAGTGCGGGATAAATACCAAACCCAGCGAGATCACCGCCAGCAGGATCAGCACCAGACTATAGCGCTCCCAATGCTGCAACTCGATACGAGTCAGACCCCAGGCCAAGACCAACCCCATAGTCAGAAAAAGCAGGTGGCGCTTAAGATAGAAGAACGCGCCATAGTGACGGCCATCGGCCACCGCAATTGAGGCCGAGGCCACCATGATGACGCCGAACACCACCAAGGCCGCAATCACCAGCAACAACCACGGATCAAAGCGACCCCGCGCTTGATCGTTGCGGCGGGCCTGGGTACGGGGCGGCATACGGGTCATCAGCGCACCTTCAAGGTTGCCAGGCCAATCAGCACCAGCACCACACTAATGATCCAGAAGCGTACGATCACCCGTGGTTCGGGCCAGCCCTTGAGTTCGAAATGGTGGTGGATGGGGGCCATCCTGAACACCCGGCGCCCGGTCAGTTTGAAGCTTGCGACCTGGATAATTACCGAGGCCGTTTCGATCACGAACACACCTCCCATCACCAACAGAATGATTTCCTGGCGCACAATCATGGCGATCGTACCCAGTGCCGCCCCTATGGCCAACGCTCCGACATCACCCATGAAGACCTGTGCCGGATAGGTGTTAAACCACAAGAACCCCAGGCCAGCACCTGCCAGGGAGGCGCAAAAAATGGCAATTTCACCGGCCCCCGGAATCGATGGAATATCGAGATAACTAGAGAACACGGCATTACCGGATAGGTAAGCGAACACCCCCAATGCCACCGCTACCAGCACTGCGGGCATGATGGCCAGACCATCCAGGCCATCGGTGAGATTCACGGCATTGGAAAAGCCCACAATCATCAGATAAGCCAGCGGGATATAGGCCAGACCCAAGGGCAAGACCACATGCTTGAAAAGAGGCATAAACAAGGCGGTTTCTGATGGCACCACGGCACTGGCATACAGCACCCCTGCCGCCGTCAATCCAACCAGGGATTGCCAGAAATACTTCCAGCGTGACGGCATTCCTTGCGGGTCTTTCAGCACCAACTTGAGGTAGTCGTCGTAGAAACCGATGACCCCGAATGCCATGGTCACCCCCAGCACAATCCAGACATAGCGGTTATCCAGATCGCTCCACAGCAGAGTCGAAATCGTCACCGCCAGCAGAATCAGAGTGCCCCCCATGGTCGGCGTACCGGCCTTGCTCAGGTGACTCTGTGGCCCATCGCTGCGTATCACCTGACCCGCCTTCATCATGGTCAGCCGGCGAATCACGGCCGGCCCGGCCAACAACGAGAAAAACAAGGCCGTCAACGCTCCGAGGATGGTGCGTAGGGTGAGGTATTGAAAGACATGAAAGACGCTGAACCACTGCGCCAGCCAGCGAGCCAGATCAAGCAGCATAAGCACCTCCTTGCCGTTCCAGCAGAGCCGCAACCACAGCTTCCATCGCTGCAGCCCGGGAGCCTTTGATCAAGCAGGTCAGCCCGGGGCTCAGGGCTGCAAGCAATGCTTCCAGCAACTCCTCTCGACTCTCAAAATGCCGAGCTCCAGGGCCGAATATCTCACTGGCATGTCGACTCAGGCGACCCAGCGTCCACAGTTTCCCGATCCCCGCTGCACGGGCGCACTGGCCGAGCTCGGCGTGTAACGCCACGGCATCCGTACCCAGTTCGGCCAAGTCTCCCAACACCAGCCAGGTCGGTGCAGGGGCGGTGGCAAGTAGGCTGATGGCCGCCATCACCGAGGCAGGATTGGCGTTATAGGTGTCATCGATCAAGGTCCAGTCGCCTGGCATCGGAATCACCTGCAAGCGTCCCGGAATCGACCCGACACTCTGCAAACCGGCGACGATATCCGCTAACGGCACCTCTGCAGCCAGCGCGAGGGCCGTCGCAGCCAACGCATTCATGAGATTGTGCGGTCCCGGCAGATGCAGACTGACTGGTGCCGATCCAAGCGGGGTCAACAGTTGGAAGCTTGATCCCTGTAAATTCGCTACGATGTCTTCAGCCCGCACCTCAGCGGCAGCAGCATGCCCGAAGCGTAGGATTCGGCGGGGTGCTGCCTGGTTGGCAAAAACGCTGGCATAAGCATCGTCGGCGTTGACTACCGCGATGCCATCAGCGGGCAGCACCTCATATATGGCGCCCTTGGTTGCAGCCACTCCATCGAGTGTCTCTAGCCGTTCCAGATGGGCCGCCGCCACATTGTTGACCAGGGCGATCTGTGGTCGGGCGATAGCGGCCAGATAGCTGATATCACCCGGTTTGCCCGCCCCCATTTCCAACACTAGATAGCGGGCTTCATCCGGAGCTGCAAGCAGACTGAGAGGCAGGCCGATTTCATTGTTGTAGTTGGCACTGCTGGCGTGGGTTGGGGCATGCCGTGACAGGATCGCGGTAATCAGGGTCTTGACGGTGGTCTTGCCGCAGGAGCCGGTAATGCCTAGTACCTGGACTGGATAGCGAGCCCGGACAGCACTGGCAAGATCGCCCAGAGCGATGACGCTGTCTTCAACCAGTACTTGTGGCAGAGGATGCTCGCAGGAGCGGCTGACCAGCGCGCCGACGGCACCATGCCGGGAGGCATCCTCAAGAAAATCATGGCCATCGACATGTTCTCCAGGTATCGCCACAAACAAGGCCCCCGGCTTGAGGCAACGGCTGTCTATAGACACCGTTTGCGCCAGGGCATCCGCACCGTATAAATGGCCCCGGGTCCACATCGCGATATCACTGAGTTGCAGCTTCAGCATGACCGCAACTCCAAGGCTCGGAGCGCTTCGAGCCTATCATCGAATGGTCGCCGTTGGCCGTGCTTTTCCTGATAAGACTCATGGCCCTTGCCAGCTATCAGCAGTACATCACCGGGCTGGGCTTGCGACACCGCCTTGGCAATGGCCAATTCACGCGCCCGCACGATGGGGACATCCAGGCCTGCGGGCATACCGGCGCGAATTTGCGCCAGGATAGCTGCGCCATCCTCGCCACGCGGATTATCATCCGTCAGCAGCACCTGGTCGGCCAATCGCGCCGCAATCGCCCCCATCTGCGGTCGCTTGCCGACATCGCGCTCACCACCGCAGCCGAATAGGCAATACAGCTTGCCCGCACAATGGGGACGCAAGGCCAGCAGGGCCTGCTGCAGGGCATCGGGGGTATGGGCGTAGTCGATCACCACCAACGGCTGAGCACCACCACCCAGCCGATTCATCCGTCCCTGTACCGGCTGCAGCAAAGGCAGCAAACGGGTGATCTCATCGATACTGTGATGCAAGGCTCCGAGACACGCCACCACCGCCAGCAGATTCGCTACATTAAAGCGACCCAGCAAGGCTGAATGGATATTCTGCTCACCCCACGGAGTATGCAGGCGAAAGTGGACGCCGGCGCTGTCGGCACCAATATCACTGGCATAGATAGCTACATCATTACGTTCTAGCGAATAACCGAGACAGCGAACTTCCGCCGCCAGCTCTGACTGCAGTCTTACCCCGAATGGATCATCCAGGTTGATGACCGCCGTACCCAGACCGGGCCATTGAAACAGCCGCATCTTGGCAGCACTGTACGACTCCATACTGGAGTGATAATCAAGGTGATCACGACTGAGGTTGGTCAATACGGCCATCTCAAAATCCACCGCATTAACCCGCCCCTGCTCAAGGGCGTGCGAGGACACCTCCATGGCCACATGACTCACCCCCTGCTCGCGGAAGCCCGCCAACAGCGACTGCACCGCGATGGCATCCGGGGTAGTGCGTTCCAGCGCATGCAAATCACCCACAGGCCCTGCTCCCAACGTGCCAATACTGGCACTACGGTGCCCAAGCCATTGCAACGCCTGCGCCAGCAGTTGTACCACCGAGGTTTTACCGTTGGTGCCGGTGACTCCGATTATCCGTAGATCCCGGCTTGGCTGGCCATACCAGCGGGCCGCTAAAGTTCCGACCCTACTGCGCAAATCCCGTATCCATAGCACCGGTACCGCAAGCTCAAAACTACCCGCAGGCGCGGGAGACTCGGCCAGTACCACCTTGGCTCCCGCCTCGACAGCACCGGCTGCATGGCTAATGCCATGTTCACGCAACCCCTGCAGGGCCAAAAACGCCTCGCCCAGGGCAACCTGCCGCGAATCGAGACTGAGCCCAGCAATTTTTAGACCCACGCAATGGCGGCTATCAGTAATCCCGCTCAGTAGGGTATCGAGGCGCATCCAGCGGCTCATCTCGCCACCTCCCCGGACTTGCTAGCCCGCTGGCTGACGAGCTGGGCCGGAACTGGCGAAGTCGGCTTGGGTAAATCGGCGTACCACTGCTTGACGTGATCGGGAGGAATATCCATCAACCGCAAAGCCGAACTCATCACCGAACGGAATACCGGCGCGGCCACCAGCCCACCGTAGAAACCGTTGCGGGTTGGATCATGCACCACCACCACAGCGACCAGGCGCGGCTCGCTAGCCGGGGCCATGCCGACAAATACCGCGTTGTACTGGTGCTGGTGATAGCCACCGCCATCAGCAATATGAGCGGTGCCGGTTTTGCCGGCCACGGTATAGTTGGGAATTGCCGCCCGCTCACCGGTGCCATCGGGCGTAACAACTGTCTTCAGAATGTTGATCAGTTGCTGATCCAACTTGCGGCTCAGAATCCGTACCGGAGGGCCATCCTCACCTAGGATGAAGCTGGGCCGGTGCAGCACCCCGTTGTCGGCAATGGCGGCATAGGCCTGGGCCAACTGCAAGGCGGTTACATTCAAGCCGTAACCATAGGAGATCGTGGCCTTGCGAATCGGCCTCCATACCTGATACGGAGGCAGCAGCCCTGAGGCTTCTCCCGGAAAACCACTACCGGTGCTGTGGCCAAAACCGAACGATCGCAAGCTGTCATACAGACTCCGGTCAGGTAACGACAGCGCAATATGGGAGGCCCCAACATTGCTGGAAAAAGTAACCACCTTGGTAACATCGATCCGCCCGTAGTCCGCATCGTCCTTGATCTTGTAGCCATCGAGCATGTACCAGCCCGGACTGGTGTTGATAGGCGTAGTCGGCGTCCAGCGGCCACTTTTCAAAGCCGCGGCGATGGTAAAAGCCTTCATAACCGAACCGGGCTCAAATACATCGGTTACGGCCCGGTTACGTCGCGCGGAGGCGCTGCTCGCGGCCACATCGTTGGGGTTGTAGGACGGCACATTGACCATGGCGAGGATTTCACCATTACGCACATTCATCACCACCATCGACCCGGATTTGGCCTGGTGATCGAGGACCGCCTTCGAAAGCTCGCGAAATGCCAAATACTGGATACGGCTATCGAGGCTAACCGTCAGGTTGTGACCGGGTACGGCTTCACGAATCAGGCCCATACTTTCTACCGCCTGGCCGAGTCGGTCACGAATCACCCATCGCAGTCCGGGCTGACCCGAAAGCCAGTTGTCATAAGCCAGCTCCAGGCCCTCCTGGCCATGGTCGTCGATATTGGTAAAACCTATGACATGAGCGCTGACTTCTCCAGATGGGTAATAGCGCCGGTATTCACGCTGCTTGTAAACGCCGGGGATATCCAGTTTCAGTATGAGCTGAGCGTCCTGTGGGCTCATCATCCGGCGCAAGTAAACAAAATCGCGATTGGCGCGCTCCTCAAGTCGTCGCTGCAAACGCGCTGAGTTCACTCCCAGGGCCTTAGCCAGTTCGGGAATACGCCCAGCATGCTGCAGCAATTCCGTTGGATTGGTCCATAGCGAGTCCACCGGCGTAGACACCGCCAACGGCACCCCATTACGGTCAAAAATGCTGCCTCTGGATACCGGAATCGATACCTTACGCAGAAACCGTGCATCGCCCTGCTGCTGTAAAAAGGTTCGCTTGACGACCTGCAGATCCACAGCCCGAGCCAATAGGGCAAACGCCATCATCCCCAACAGACCGGCCACCAGTAGCATACGGCGCCACGGATGGGGTGGTGCTGGCGTGGAATGCGCCTGGGAGGCCATGAACGCCTTCATTGGCGCACTACCTGGACCCGAGCCGGATCGGGGTTGATCATGCCGAGTTTCGACCGCGCAATGGCTTCAATATGCGCGGGATCCGCCCAGGTGGCCTGCTCCAGTTGCAAGCGCCCAAACTCGATGTTCAGTTGATCACGGTGGCTCTGCAAGCGGCTCAACTGGATGAAAAGTTCCCGGCTTTCATTGCGGGCCCAGACCACGGCAATAGCACTGCTCATCATGGCTGGCAGCAACAAGGCTACGGCAATGATATCCAGGCGCTTCATAAGCGCTTTTCCGCGATCCGCAACACGGCAGAACGAGCGCGCGGATTAGCGGCGATTTCCTCTTTGCCAGGGCGCTGCTTACCAATGACCCGCAACGGTGATTCGGGCACTTCCGGCGCGGGCAAGCCACGCGACACCCGTGGCGCCTGGGGGCCACGCATGAACTGCTTGACGATACGATCCTCGAGCGAATGAAAACTGATCACTGCCAGCCGTCCGCCTGGTTTGAGACATTGACATGCCGCCACCAGCCCAAGCTGGATCGACTCCAGTTCGCCATTCACCTGGATCCGTAGAGCCTGAAAAGTCCGGGTCGCCGGATGTCTGCCAGGAGTGTGGTGTCGCACCACTTGGGCCACTCCATCAGCCAGTTCACAGGTACGGGTAAAGGGGCGGTCTTGTTGGCGACGCAGCACTATGGCCCGGGCAATGCGTCGACTCATACGCTCTTCACCGTAGCGCCACAGCACCTCGGCAATGTCCTTCTCACTGGCATGAGCCAGAAACTCCGCCGCCGATTCGCCACAGCTTGGATCCATACGCATGTCCAGCGGCGCATCGGTCTGAAAACTGAAACCCCGCTCCCCCTCATCCAACTGTGGGGAAGAGATACCCAGGTCCAGCAATACCCCATCGAGACCCTTAGCGACCGCATCCCATGCGCACAAGTCGGCGAAATTACCCTGCCGAATCGCTACCCGGGGGTCAGCGGCAAAGTGCTGGCGGGCCACGGCAATCGCTTGGGGATCTCGGTCCATCAATAACAACTGCCCCTGCTGATCCAAGCGAGCCAACAAGGCTGCGGCATGTCCCCCACGGCCGAAGGTGCCATCCAGATAACAGCCGCCAGCGCGCACGGCGAGGCCAGTCATCGTTTCGTCCAGCATCACCGGGATATGTTCCCGCTTTGCCATCGCCGCGACCCCATGCATTGTTAGCTCCCTACAGCCTCAGTTCTGCCATGTCCTCGCTGATTTCATCCTCGCCAATGGTTTGTCGAATCTTGGCAAGATGCGCTTGTTCACTCCAAAGCTCGAACTTATTACCCATGCCCAGCAGTACCGCCCGTTTCTCGATACCCGAGGCATTACGTTGACTGGCGGGCAGCAATATCCGGCTGGAGCCATCGGCCTCGAGCATGGCCGCTGCCCCCACCAGCTTCATTTGCAAATTGCGATGTACCGCCTTGACACTGGGCAAAGCATTGATCTCGTCACGTACCCGTTGCCACTCATCCTGGGGAAACAACCACAGGCAGCCTTGCTCGAAGGGGTTGTAGGTGGCCACCAGGCGGTTGTTACAGGCACGCGCCAGCAAATCCCGATAGACGACCGGGATGGTCAGACGACCCTTGTCGTCGATGGTGATCGCTGTTTCGCCTTGAAACACGGTAGCTCCCCACAAATTCCCACGTTTTCACACTGGAAGCCACCTTAGTCGCAGATTTTGCGACTGTCAACAATTTTTGCTTGCAGATCAAAGACAAAGCGCATCTTACTGGTATTTAATGCGGGTTATTACAATGTGTCTTAAAGGCAATGAAATTATTGAATAAATAAATCGTTTGGATCGAGAATTAGGACTGCCACCCCAAATACTCCTACCCCTTGGTTTGGCAATCAGTCAGGTTCAGCGATCAACCGACTGAGAAGAAAAAAGGGGGAGCCGGCCCGTAAGCCGGGTTCTGTTTTAGACAGTCATTCCTCTCGGCCCGCCGTCACCGACGGGCTCAAGCAGCCTACCCGGGAGCGGTGCGGACCACACCATAGCTCCCCTATTTGGCCTTGCTCCGAGTGGGGTTTGCCGTGCCACCGAATGTTGCCACCGGCGCGGTGCGCTCTTACCGCACCCTTTCACCCTTGCCTGTGCCCTAAGGCCATCGGCGGTCTGCTCTCTGTTGCACTTTCCGTCGGCTCACGCCGCCCAGGCGTTACCTGGCACTCTGCCCTGTGGAGCCCGGACTTTCCTCGACGCTTGCGCGACGCGACTGCCCGGCCGACTCCCCGGTACATTGTAGCGGTAATGTGACCTACTATTCTTTGGCCTCCTCATACAAAATCCGCCGGGGCGCTCCACTAATGGCTGCAGCCAGTCGCGCCGCCCGTCCTGGAGGCAATTCCTGGCGCAACAAGGCAAAGATGCGCCGACCTTCGTAAACCTTGTGTTCCTCGTCACCCCCCTTGGCACCCGCCACCAGCAACACCAATTCACCGCGACATTGATCGTCATCGGTAGCCACCCGGGCCGCCAGCTCTGCCAGCGGCGCGAATAGCACCGTCTCATGCAACTTGGTCAGTTCACGGGCCAGGCTTGCCTCACGCTCGGCACCGAAAATGCTGACGGCATCAGCCAGGCAAACACGGATGCGATGTGAGGATTCATAAAAAATCAGGGTCCTGGTCTCTGCTGCCAAGGTGGCCAAGCGCTCACGGCGCGCGGCCTGTCGAGCGGGCAAGAAACCCTCGAACACGAACCGGTCACTGGGCAATCCGGCCACCGACAGCGCAGCGATCAGCGCCGAAGGACCCGGTAGCGTCGCCACCTGCAGTCCCGCCTGCCGGGCCGCACGCACCAGCCGATAACCGGGATCACTGATCAGCGGCGTCCCCGCATCCGCGACCAGGGCAATGTCCTCACCCGCCTGAAGCCGCTTGAGCAGCTGCTCTGCGACCTCCGCTTCATTGTGTTCATGCATGGCACGCAGCGGCGTAGCGAGACCGAAATGGGCCAGCAAATGGCGGGTATGCCGGGTATCCTCCGCAGCGATCAAGGCTACGCTACGCAAGGTACTCAAGGCCCGCGGCGATAAATCACCCAGATTGCCAATTGGTGTTGCCACCACCCACAGTGTGCCATTCATATATCTATGCCTTGGTATGCCTTCATCGGCTATCGGAGTGCATTGGGCTATCATCGCCAAGCCGCCTCTTTTGTGCAGGATCCGACAATGCGTCGCTACTCTCTCGTGCTTGCCATCTTACTGACTGTGGGCCTCAGCGGTTGCGCCACTCTAAGAGGGGGGCCAAGCCCTGCACAACAGGCAGCCATCGCCCAGGCCCAGGTATTGGAGATCCGTGGCAATTTCCAGGGGGCCGCCTCGATCTGGCTGGGCCTGGCTAACCGGATTCCTGCCCAGGCCGATCACTACCGCCTGCGGGCTGCTGAGGACTGGCTCAGCAACCAGCAACCCACCCGCACCCAGCAGCTATTGCAGCTCATCAACGCCCAACAACTGCAGGGCAATGACATGGCCCGTTATAACCTGCTGCAGGGCGAACTGGCCGAAACTGCCGGACATCACCAGCAGGCACTGGCACTGACCAGCATGCTGCCAACAACCCTGCCACGCACCCTGGCTATTCGCCGTGACCAACTGCGAGCTCAGGCGGCAACGGCCAGCGGCAACACCTGGACCGCCGCCGCGGCCCGTATGCAACTGGATCCACTGCTGCTGGATCCTGCCAAGGCCGAAAACGCCGCCCGACTCCTGGCCCTGCTGGGTCGGGTAGGTATTCAGGGTCTGTTACACAAGGCGACTCAACTGCAGGCTGGCAATGCCCTGCTGCCCTGGATCGGCCAGGCTCTGCAACGTCTCGGTAGCCGACTGCCCAGTAATATGCCCCAGCTCAATGCCCCCGCGGGCACCCTACTGGCACAAGGCCAGCACCTTGAGCGCGAAGGCTTTCAAAGCTACCAGCAGATCGGCCTGCTGTTGCCCTTGAGTGGCCCGCTTTCTGCCGCCGGTAAAGCAGTTCGTGACGGCTTTCTCGCCGCCTATTTCCAAGCAGGCGATCATGCCGGACCCCGCCCGATGGTGCGTATCTACAACACCCAGGGGACTACCGCAGGCACTCTTGCCGCCTATCAGCAGGCCCTCACCAATGGGGCTGATCTGATCGTTGGCCCCTTGCTGCGACCCGCCGTGGATGCGTTGTTTTCTCAGGGTGAACCCACCATCCCGGTACTGGCGCTCAATCAGCCACAGAGTGCCATACCGTCTCCGGCCAATAGTGCTGAGTTTGCGCTGATGCCTGAAAGCAATGGGGTATACGACGCCGAATACCTACTCAATCACGGCATTCGTCAGGCTATCGTCATTTATGCCAGTGATTCCAGATCGAGTCGCGCCGCGATGGCTTTTCAGGCCCAATTCGAAGCTGGCGGTGGAACCGTCAGTGCCGTCCAGACCCTACCGGTAGGTTCGGTGGACTACGCGGCCCTCATCAAGGCCGCAGCGCCCAATCTTGCCGACGATGGCGGCATCTTTATTGCGGCACCGCTGGAACAGGCCCGCTTGCTGGTACCGCAAATCCGCGTTGCCCAATTGAACCAATTGATCGTAGCCACGCCTCAGGTGTTTTCCACGCACAGCAACCCCGGCCTGGATCGTGATCTGGACGGGGTGGTGTTTCCGGATCTGCCCTGGCTGTTCAACAGCCAGCCCGGTCTGCCCCCACGGCAAGAACTGGAGCGTTGGACCCCGGAAATTCGTGGTCCCGGCGCCCGTCTGTTCGCTTTCGGTATGGATGCTTTTTCACTCAGCCCGTATTTCTCCTGGCTCCGCACTCATCCCGGCAGTTACATTGGCGGAGCCACCGGTCAATTAACCGTCGATGCCACCGGCCAGGTACAGCGGATCCCGGTATGGGCTCGTTTCGACTATGGCGTGGCCCACACGATTGCCGGTGGCCTGGCTGGCAACGGACGGGCGGCCCCCGGAAGCCACTGAGTGACGATGCCCACAAAAGGCCCCCGCTTCGAGGCCCGTGCCGAAAACGCCCTGCAGCAGGCCGGACTCGGCACCTTGCTACGCAATTACCGCAGTCGTTTCGGAGAGATTGATCTGATCATGGAGGATGGCCCCACCCTGGTCTTTGTCGAAGTTCGCTACCGTCGCCATTCCGGCCAGGGTGGCGCCGCCGCTTCGGTCGGTCCCCGCA
>CAYOLM010000019.1:0-13484 GCA_964404785.1 uncultured Mizugakiibacter sp. | reverse complement strand
AACCCTGGTGGGCATTCTGGTCCAGCGGTACCACCTATGTGTATGTGCCTGGCTCGGAATCTCGCAGCATGTCGCAAACGGCTTACAACACACTTAGCCAATAAGACCGCTGCTCGGCAATAGTGAACTCGAGCTGTGCTTCGAGGGCCTTTTAGATGCCTCGGAGCACCTCGAAAAACCATCACACACGGGCCGCATACCCAACGTCGTGGAATGAGCCCTTTAACCCGCAATGTGGATTGGGCAAAGTGCTGATTTTCGATATGCGTGGTCGGTGCCGTCAGCCACGGCGAGTCCCGGCCCGGTCCGTTGGCCGAGTTCGCTATCATGGCGGCCAACAGCAATTTATACTCGGCTCCGAGCCTGTCTCAGCGGCTCAACAAGACCGTTTACGGAAATGCAGTCTGACCACCGTCATATCATCGCCAAGCACGGGCACCTACAATGTAGTAGCTAAGAGGACACCCCGATGAGCCACTATGCTCTGCAAGTTCAAGACTCGAGCACCAGGTAGGTGGGGTTGACGGCAAGTTTCTTATGAATAGGCGATGAGCGAGTGAGCACACGACACCAGCAACGGTTCGCACAGCCGATTTCCAGAGGTTCCCGATATGCTCCGAGCCCAGCATTCACTGATGCGCCGGGTAGGAATTACAGATGATCACCTTATGCGTGGTGCAGCATACCGAGGGCGAGTTTCTCGGCCTGCTGGAAGAGCATTTCGAGAGTCGGAATATCCGTTTCCGTTATCAGCGACCTTTTGTTGCAGGTGGCGTTCTGCCCAGCGCAACGGCAGGTTTTGCCGGACTGGTGCTACTCGGCGCCGGACCTTACGGAATCGCAAGCGGCACCAAGCTGCCCAGCCTTGAGCCTGAATTGAAGCTGGTCTCGGCCTTTCTTGAGGCCGGGCTGCCCATCCTCGGCACTGGCCTGGGAAGTATCCTGTTGGCAATCGGGGCCGGTGGCCACAGCGCGGCTGCCCCCCTGCGTTTCGACGTAGGGACAGCCCATCGTACCCTCCCCTCGGCACTCGCCGGATATCTACCCGAAACATTTCCCTATGCCACCTATATGCGGGATCGGGTGGTATTACCGGATACCGCAAAAGTGCTGGCGGCAGATGTCGATGACGAGCCCATGGTTTTCCAAATCCAGGACAACTGCCTTGGTTTCACTGCCCATCCAGGTATCAAGTCGGGAATGATCGAAGACTTGGTCATGGAGTTTGATGAGTCCCCCGAGCATCTACCCGCGGGCCTGCAACAACTGGTAACCCAGCAGCGCAACATCGCCGAAGCACTGACCGGAATCATGGTTGGCCTGATCAAGGTTACCGGCCTGATGTCCTGAGGACATCTCGAATAAGCCACCGCACGAACCGGTTGTGGGATCAGGTGCTGCTGGATACCTGGTGTGCTCCTTGCAACGGGTAGGCGGTATCATGGAAACATGGCATGCCCCCTCTGGAACCGTCATGGCAACACCGAGCTCCACCGAGAATCTATCGCCCGAACCTGTGGGTCAACCTACAGTTACCCGCACCCGGGCACCGGCATTCCCGCGCATCGACAATGCGCGCATGACCGCGCAAGCTACCCGGGCATCGCAGTTTCTGAAGATCTTCGCCAATCCACACCGCCTGCTGATTCTCTGTCACTTGCTCGATGAGGAGTGCACGGTCAGCGCTCTGCAAGAGCAACTTGGCATGCCTCAGGCACACCTTTCACAGCAACTGGCACGCTTGCGCCGCGACGGCTTGGTGAAGGTACGCCGCGAATCCAAGCATATGTTTTACCGGATCAATAGTGGCGATGCCCGTGAGTTACTTGCCACGCTCTATCACCTGTTCTGCGAAAACTGCCCTTCGGAAGACTGAAATCGGGTCTGCTGCAACGCAGCGTGCACCTATGCAACTTCCGTAATATGTTGTTTCACGTTCCTTCAAGCGCCGTCCGCTGGCGGCTGCTCTTCCGGGAGATTTGAATCGTGGCATCGAAACTGATGATCCTGATGGTCAACACGGATCCTAGCAATGGCGAAGAGTTAGGCGCCCCGTTTTTCCAGGCCAGCGTGGCCGCCGCCATGGACTATGAAGTCGAGGTGGTGTGCACGGCGACCTCTGGCAAGCTGATGAAACGTGGCGTCGCCGAATCACTGGTAGTCAAGCCCGGCTCACCCAAAACCGTCTACGATTTCATCAAGGACGCCCACGAGGCCGGGGTAAAGTTTTATTGCTGCTCTCCGAACCTCGACCTCTTCGACATGACCGTCGATGACCTGATTCCGGAGTGCGAGGGCATTGTTGGCGGTGCTCACGTCATCGAAGCCGTCATGGAAGACGACGACACCCGAGTTCTCAGCTACTAGTCGGCATCACGGTGGATCGCATGATCAGAGGAGTTCGCTCATGAATACGGCACTGCGCATCGGCGACCCCTTGTCAGAAGCCCCAACGGTTACCCGGGAAAAACTCGAAGAGATTTTTGAGGATATTCGTAATCACCTGCTCTTTGACCACGAGTTGCACGGCTGTCTGAATTGCGGCATCTGCACTGCCACCTGCCCCTCGGCTCACTATTACGACTATTCCCCACGCGAGATCGTGCAGTTATTGCTGACCGAGAATCTGGAAGGTATCTACGATGCCATGCAGGACAAAATTTGGGCCTGTGCCCAATGCTATACCTGTGCAGCACGCTGCCCGTTCCACAATTCTCCCGGCGGCCTGGTGATGATCATGCGGGAGACGGCCATCAAACACGGCATGCAATCAGCCAAGGATGTACTGAAACCTTACACCCGCGTGCTGATGAAGGTAATCAGTACCGGCAATCAGCTCGCCCCGAACATGATCACCGCGGACGCATTCCCTGACTGGGGTCCCAATATCTCCAAGATCAAGGCCCCGCTGCAGGTGCTGCGCAAGGCCATTCCGATGCCTACCATGCATACCATGGATACGGCTTGGGAAATCAACCTCAAAACCTCCATCGAGCTATACACCATATGGGAGGCCACCGGCGTACTGGATCAGCTGGAGACCCTCGACCCCAATCTTTTCGACGTCGTCACCGACCTTATGGATGAAAAGCGCGATGATTATGAAGAGTGGCTTGAAGAGCAGGAAGAACATTCCGCATAGCTGAAATAGTCCACACCCATCAATGAGGTGACGATATGAGCAATCACAATCCCCCGAAAGATACCCAAACCACCGGAGCCTATACGGGCTTTGGTAACGAGTGGAAACCGGTCAAGCTGAGCCGGGAGGATGCGCAACTCGCTACCTCCTGGATCGAGGCCCGTATCGACCGCCGGGAGATGCTGACTAACAAGGACAAAGTGCAGGATGTCCGCGACCTCATGTGGCAGCTGGAAAAGGATGGTGAGATCGTCGTCCACCGGATCACCGAACAGCACGAACCGGTCACCGGCAAGACCCTCTACGGATGGAATAAACGCATCCCCACCAATCAGCTCTGGCATCACAAATCCTGCGGCCAGTGCGGCAATATTCCGGGCTATCCCACCACCTTACTGTGGCTGCAGAACCTGCTTGGCATCCGCTATCTGGATGAAACCGACCAGACCTCCTGTACCGCCTGGAACTATCACGGCTCCGGGGTCGGCAATATCGTCAGCCTGTCTGCGGTGTTTCTGCGTAATTTTCACCAGGCCTATGTATCCTCAATCTCGCAAGGATTGCCGCCGGGTTATTACTTTCCGCTGGTGCACTGCGGCACCTCCTTTGGTAACTACAAGGAAGTACGTGCCTATCTTCTGCAGTCGTCCAAACTACGTGCCCAGGTCAAGCAGATCCTCGGCAAACTCGGCCGCTTAGTCGATGGCAAACTGTTGATTCCAGAAGAAGTCGTGCACTACTCCGAATGGATGCATGTGATGCGTGATCGTATTGCTGAAAAGCAGGTGATCGACGTCAGCAACATCCGGGCCACGGTGCATCCAGCCTGCCATGTGTACAAAATGGTTCCGGAAGACGTGCTCTACGATGATACGGTCCTGGGTGGCAACCGAGTAGCAGTAACAACCGGGCTATTGCAAACCCTAGGGGTACAAGTTCTCGATTATTCCACCTGGTATGACTGCTGTGGCTTCGGTTTCCGACACATCATCGGCGAACGCGAATTCACTCGTTCCTTTGCCATCGATCGCAAGATCAAGGTCGCCGTCGAAGAAGCCCACGCCGATGTGATGGTCGGCCACGATACCGGCTGCATCACCACCCTGGACAAGAGTCAATGGATTGGCCGGGCCGTGAACAAAATCTACGAGTTGGCAATCATGGCTGACTGTCAGTTTGCCGCACTGGCCTGCGGAGCCCACCCCTACAAGATGGCCCAGCTGCACTGGCATGCCTCACCTTTCGAAGGACTACTGGAAAAGATGGGGATCGACTGGGAAAAGGCCAAAGCCGAGTTCGAAGCTTACCTTGGTGATGTCGCCGAAGGCCGCATTGAAACACTCTACGATCCGAAGCGCGCCATCACCTCCGGCCCGGGCTATGTCAAACCCAAACCGGTACTGACGGAGGCCGACCAGTGAGCGCACCGGTACTCATCGTTGGCGGCGGCCCCTCGGGGCTTTCAACGGCCCATTCCCTGGCCAGCACCGGACAAAAGGTGCTGCTGGTTGACAAAGCCGAGCGTCTGGGGGGAGCCCCTATTCTCTCCGGCTACGCCAAACTGGTGCCCTCCGGCGAATGGGCCAAAGATGCCATTGGTGGCATGGTGCAACGGGTTCAATCCCACCCCCTGGTAGAAATCCGCACCGAGACCACGGTTACTGATTATTCCGGGGCAGCGGGGGCGTTCGAGTTCAAGCTCTCCGGTGAGGACCGGACGCGTAAAACCGCTGCGACCATTTTGTGTACCGGCTTCTCACACTTCGATCCGGTCAACAAACCCGAGTTAGGCTTCGGTACCTTTCCAGACGTGGTCACCACTACGCAGGTCGAACAGATGATCTCCTCCGGCAAAGGAGTGAAGTGCCTATCCGACGGCCGCACTCCCGAGCGGGTTGCGATACTCCTGTGTGTGGGTTCCCGGGATCGACAGATTGGCCGGGAATGGTGCTCCAAGGTTTGCTGTACGGTTTCGACCAACTTGGCCATGGAAATCCGCGAGGCGCTGCCTCAATGCAGTGTCTACATCTATTACATGGACATTCGTACTTACGGTCTGTACGAGGCGTATTACTGGGAAAGCCAGGAGAAATACCACGTCAAGTACATCAAGTCGCGTATTGCCGAAGTTACCTTCGATGGTAAACGACTGGTTGTCAAAGGAGAGGATACCCTGGTCAAACGTCCCATCACCATTCCCTTCGACCTGGTCGTTCTGGCCATTGGTATGGATCCGAACGTCGACAATGCCCGCATCGCCTCGACCTTTGGCGTCGACCTGGAACGTCACGGCTTTCTGCAGAGAGCCGCAACCTACCGGGCCATGGGTGGCACGACCCGACCTGGGGTGTTCGTGGCCGGCGCTGCCACCGGTCCTGAAACCATTGATGATTCCATCGCTCAGGGTCAAGCCGCTGCCATGGCGGCACTTACCAGCCTGACAGCCCCGGCTAACGAAGCAGCGTGATATGGACTGGCATCTGGCAGCTAAAAAGCAGGTGACGGTCACCTGGCCACGTCTGGAGCTGAGTGCTTCTGCTATCGGTTGTGGCTTCAACTCTTTACTTGCCAAAGCCGAAGAAAGTCTCGGCATCGATGCCTACCTTAGAGCACTTAGGCTCAAGGCTGAACTGTTCTCTGAACTACTCGGTACCGATCGGCTCGAACAACTGAATGAGAGAAGCTTTCTGGCGATCTGCACCTTCATGCCAACGGTGCGGCGTCGTATTGGGGCATGGTTTGAGGAGCATTCTTTTAGCTTGATGCAGGCTCGACTGTTGACTCTGCTCGACACCAAGACACCCGGCGCACAACGCTTCGAACAATTTGTAGCCTGTTTCCCCTCCGATCGCACCCACCGCTGGGCCCGTGACCTGGCTGCCGAAATCCTGCACTTTACCGAACGCGACACGTTCCCCCTGATGACCCGCTGGATATGGGATGCGCAGGCCGGTAGTGGGGTAATACGCGAGATCTGGTTCGAACAGGGGATACCACTCGAAACCCTCGCATTGAACGACCATCCAGCCACCTTTTTCGCTCTCGCTATGGAACTCAGTGAGTTTCTTCGTGACCAAGGTATCTATCGTGACCGGGTCTGGATGCAAGACCTGCTCTGCGCACACCTGTATGCCACCTACATCAACAACCACGGAGCCGCTTACCTGAAGAGTGAATTCTCTGGAAACGAAGATCCCATGGCCCATACGCAACGACTGCTCGGCCTGGACTGTTTCCGCGAGGATGGCATCCACATGAAAGTGAAACTGCCGTCGAGACTTTCAGCAGAATCCATCCCCCCACCACAACTCATTGCGTAGGGACTTGTTGCATGCCGATTCTAGCGAAACACCTGATCCGCGACGAAAATCTGATCTACCACGAAAACCTCGTCATCGATGGTATCGACGTCTCTGGGGACTGGAGCACTTTCATCAAGCCTCGGGTCGTCGAGGACTACAACGATTCCTTGCAAGAGGATATAGCGGCTCTCCCTGGTGGTGAAAATATTCATCGCTGTTGGCAATGCGGCTCGTGCAGCAATGTTTGTACGATCAATGCCCTCAACCCCGATTTCAACCCACGTTACTGGATCTACCTGATTCGTATCGGTATGGAAGAAGAGCTGATCCGTGACAAGGACATCATCTGGCAATGCGTCTCGTGCAACAAATGCACCTACGCCTGTCCACGGGATGTGATGCCCGAGGGGGTGATGAAGGCCACCGCCCACTGGCTGGAGCTGAAGGGCTACACGCCGGAGTCACCCGCCACGATCTTCGATAATGTGTTTTCCAGCCAGGTTTTCGCCAAGGGTAAAATCGAGGAAGGCCGGCTAATGATGCGTTTTTTCAAGAAAACCGGGCAAAAGCTCACCCAGGACTGGCTACTGGGTCTGATTCGTGGGCTAGTACTGCGTTTGCCGATAGGACTTCTGACCCGCATGGGACTGGCCGCACTGATCCATCCGCGCACCCGCGATTGGGGCAACCATAGAATGGCGATCGCCGAATACATCACCGAGCAGAAAGCCCTGCACAGGAAGGCTCTGGGCCTGCCGACCACCGAGGAATCCCGCTGATGAGCAACAAATATCGTAAGGTCGCTTACTACCCCGGCTGCGCGCTGGAAGGCGGTGCCTCGTCCTATAACCGGTCGACCAAGGAGGTCGGCAAAAAACTCGGCCTAGAACTGGTCGAGTTGGAGAACTGGAACTGCTGTGGCGCCATGGAAGTCAAAAACGTTGACCCGAAGCTGCAGACCTTCCTCTCGGCCCGTAATCTCAAGATCGCCGAAGACATGGGCTTCGACACCGTGATGTCACCATGCAATGGCTGTTACCACAATCTCAAGAAAGCTGAATATGACCTGGCTCACGACGAAGCAACGCGCGAAACGGTAAAAAAACTTGCCCATCGCGCCAATACCCAGCCCTACCAAGCAGGCAAGGTCGAGACCATCCACGCACTGGACTGGATTCGCGACGCTATCGGTACCGATGAACTGCATAAGCAGGTGCGCAACTCACTCAAGGGACTCAAAGTCGCCAATTACTATGGCTGCATGTACACCCGGCCCCGGCATATCTTTCCAGAAAAAGATCAGGGGGGGGCGAATTCCGATTCAACCTACCGGCCACATTTTATGGACGACCTGCTGGCCGCCGCCGGTGCCGAAAACGTTGAATATCCGTTGAAGACGGCCTGTTGCGGGGGGGCCCATACCTTGTCGGACAGCGATACCTCGACCCGACTGGTCCTCAATCTGCTGACGACCGCCGAAGCCTGCGGTGCCGAGGTCATCGCTACCGAATGCCCCACCTGCCACCAGGGCCTCGAGATGCACCAGGCCCGGGCCGAGAAGGTTTTCGGTAAAAAGACCAAGGTCAAGATGCTCTATTTCACGCAATTACTGGGGATGGCGCTGGGGCTCTCCGCCCGACGCGTCGGGGTCCACGAGAACCTCTCCGATTGCCATAGCCTGCTTAAAGAAAAGGGGCTGGGTTGATGCCTTCGCCACTGGCTATCGCTGCAACCGTGCAATCCATGCCCAGTGAAGAACTCGGCTGTGACCCCGAGCAGATCAAAGCTATGCTGCTTGAGGCCGCCGAGACAGTCATGGAAACCTGGATTGAGGCCCACGCCGGTGAGCCAACCAAGAAAACTTTTGAGGGTTTTCGGCTGCTGGCACTGCATCGGCAGATTGCCC
This sequence comes from uncultured Mizugakiibacter sp., assembly GCA_964404785.1. Classification (GTDB taxonomy): domain Bacteria; phylum Pseudomonadota; class Gammaproteobacteria; order Xanthomonadales; family Rhodanobacteraceae; genus Metallibacterium. The sequence continues at coordinate 5,134 of CAYOLM010000019.1, read as the reverse complement.
GTGAGGATCCCAGTTTCAATGCTTGTAGGGAAAGCTGTCGTGAGCTGGTCTACCAGTGTAACGTGGCTGAAAACCAAAGCGAGTTAGAGACGCGAGCGCACCGGCTGCGATTAGCCTCTACGGTTCTGACCCACTTAGCCCTGTTCATTGATGGGAAACTGGAAAATGCCCGACTTGGAGAATTCTGCTGTTCCGCCCGGCCCATCCGCGCCAGGGATGCGTCCATTGCGGTACTGGGCGATACTAACCATTCATCCTGACCTGGGAGAAGTACGATGACGAGCGTTCGTGGCTGTCAATTTCCTGATGAGCTTTTCTACGATGTCCACAACAACATGTGGTACCGCGAAGAAGCTGACAACACCATTGTTGCAGGTATGACCCAGGTTGCCGTGGCCATGGCGGGGCAACTGGTTGCGGTGACCCCCAAGAAACCCGGTCGCTCGATCAAGGCCGGCAAATCATGCGCAACGATCGAATCGGGCAAGTGGGTCGGTCCTGCGAAACTTGCTTTCGAAGGCGAGATTGTCGAAATCAACGAGGCTCTGATCACGACCCCAAAAATAGCCAATTCGGACCCTTACAATGAAGGTTGGCTGGTCAAGGTCAAGTCTGAGACCTGGGCTGAGGTTAAACCCACCCTAATACCCGGCAGCCAAGTTGCCGATCCGTACGAAGCCAAGATGGCTGAGGACGGTTTTGAGGGTTGTGCACCGGCTTCATGAAGTGCTCAACTCTGTTGTGTCTGCGCGCTCCTGCGCTCCATAGACCTGGGGATTGCATATGTCAGCTGATGAAACCGATACCAAACGACTCTCGATGATCGTTACCAAGGGCTCGCTCGACTGGGCCTATCCACCCTTCATCCTCGCTACGACTGCCGCAGCGATGGGCCTGGAGGTCACCATGTTCTTCACCTTCTACGGCCTTTCGCTGCTGAAGAAAAAACTCGATTTATCACTCACGACGCTGGGAAACCCAGCCATGGCCATGCCGATGATGGGGGCCCACATGAAAATGCCCAATCTGATTGCTGCGCTACCGGGCGTCAACTTGATGACCACGAATATGATGGCAAGCCTAATGAAGAAAAAGGGTATCGCCTCGATTGAGGAACTGCGCGAGGCGGCAATCGAATCCGACGTGCAAATGATTGCCTGCCAGATGACCCTGGATCTGTTCGAGTTCAAACGTGAAGATCTGATCGACGGTCCGATTCTGGGTGGTGCCGCAACTTATATCGAAACCGCAACCAAATCTGATATTAACCTGTTTATCTGAACAACCATCGACTTACGGAGACCCATAACCATGTCTGACCATGTTCTCGATGCCCGTGGACTGAACTGCCCATTGCCGATCCTGCGCGCCAAGAAAGCGCTGAAAGAAGTCCCTGTTGGCGAGACTCTCGAAATCCGCGCTACAGACCCTGGAGCAGTCAAGGATTTTGAAGCGTTTTGCCGATCAACAGGGAATGAGCTGGTCGATTCAAGCTCAAGCAACGGTGAGTTTCATTTTCACATCCGTCATCTAAAATAATTCTGGTCGCGGCAGCTACAGGCTACCGTCAGTAGAATTCTTAAGCGGGCACAGACACGGATTGACGAGTGAATACCTGAGGCAGCCCTTGTTGAACACCACGCTGCAACCGAGCTGCCGCAGGTAATCGTGACGGGTGCTACAAACCGGTGGTGCGAGTGTCCGCATGGCCGCCCGGCACCGCTGGGTGGGTGTGTCTGGCTGCTCACTACAGCTGCAACGGCCTATCAATTCCCCAGCAGAGAGATTCCCATGAGTGAGGTTCTTCGCGTACTAGACTTCGGTTTGGTTTCCGCGGCGCGTTCCCAGGCAGTCTATCAGGGCATTGCCAGTGTCATGGTCGAATCCGATGCTCCGGTGCTTACGCTGGCCAGTCCTGAGACCCCCTATGTCTGTATCGGCCTGCACCAGGACCTGGCTGCCGAAGTTGATGAAGCCTACTGCCATAGTAAAAACCTGCCCGTATTTCGCCGTCATGTCGGCGGCGGTGCCGTCTACCTGGATCGCGACCAGCTTTTCTTTCACTTCATCTTTCCCAGGAATCAGGCGCCGAAGCGGGTCACCGATATCTATGCCCGCTATACCGCTCCGGTTATTGCCACTTATCAGGCTTTAGGTATACCGGCTCGCTTGCGGCCCATCAACGATATCCACGTCGGTAACCGCAAAATCGGTGGCACCGGTGCTGCGCAAATCGGCGATGCCACGGTGATGGTGGGTAGTTTCATGTTCGACTTTGACATTGATATCATGGCCCATTGTCTCAAGGTCGCATCTGCGAAATTTCGTGACAAGCTGCATGACACCTTACGCGACTACATCACCACCATCCGCCGTGAACTCGATGAAATACCTTCCCGGGAACAACTTCTCAAAATATTTCTAGGTGAAATTACCACCCACCTCGACATAGCCACTCGCCGGGATAAACCTCGACCGCACGAACAGGCGGCCATTGCCCGGTGGGAAGATAAACTGCACGATCCCGATTGGCTGCGACAACCCGGGCGGCGCCTGACTGCAGGCGTCAAGATTACCGGTGGATTACACTTGAGCGAAGGCCTCTACAAGGCCCCCGGTGGCCTGATTCGGGTACACCTACTGAGCCAGGAAGGCCATATCGCGGATCTCGAGATCAATGGTGATTTCACTTGTCTGCCGGCCACCGGCATAAAACAACTCTCCAGAGCCTTACGAGGTCTGGATCTGGCCCACGACCCCACCCAACAAATCCACCAGCGGATGAGCTCACTAAATCTGGATATGCCCGGGGTGGAGGCGCAACATCTTGCTGCCGCTCTGCACGTTGCCTATCTGTCGAAGGTGTAACTTGCGCAGTCAGCAAGCATCCTTTGCATCCCCACGCATGGACTCAGGGCCACCTCTCAAAACCGTCACGAGCGGGCCGAATGTTGGAGTCGCGGAGTCAGCGACGAGACATATCAAGCTGATAGGCGAGGAGCGAATGAGCCCACGACAGCGCGATCAGCTCACGTAGTAGGTTTTTAGAGGGCCCTTCAGGCACCCAGTAATTTCAATACATCAGCCAGTGGTTGCACCCCCAAGCTCTTCAAGGTGTCGTCCACAACCACTGCGGGGACTGTTTTAATACGTAGCTGGCTTACCACTTCACGACCTTTGCGATCGGCGACATCCAGAACCTCAAAGTCCATGGGTACCTGGCGTGCAGCTTCGGTCCAGATCTTCTCTGCCTGTGGACAGGTTGGGCACCATTTAGATACCAGGAGTTGTACTTTCATATTCACCCTCCTTCATAATAGATGGAGCAAGACAATTGGCATGGCACCCCGCAGGCAGTATCATTTCTTATTCCTCCGAGCCTCGCCTGATTACCACGAGTATCCGATGAAAAGTATAGAACAGATTATGCAGCACGATCATGAACGTCTGGATGCACTGCTGGAAGCGGGCGCAAAAAAACTCCAGGAGGGCCAATGGCATGAGTCCACAGAGCTCTTGGAGCAATTTCGCTATGGTATTGAAGATTGTCACATGGTGGTGGAGGAGACTCTATTATTTCCAGCCTTCGAAAAGCATAGTGGTAATGCTGACCACCCACTGACCACACTTCTATGTAAAGGACACCAGGATCTACGCATCTTTATTCAGGAGATGCAAGAAGCCATTAGTAGCCAGGATACAGAAGAATATGATGCTATCCTTAGTACAGTGAGGGCGCTGCTTAAATTACACGACAATAAGGAAGAAACCGAATTGTATCCTTATCTATCAGCAGCCTTGTCTGATCATGGAGAGGCTGCAGGCCAAATAATTCTGCAATCCTGTCAGACTTGACCTAAAGCGTGTTTCAGCCCTATCTAATTACATTATTTGCGGGCGGCCTCAATCCTGAAATATAACACCCCGGCCGAATAGACCCGGGTACGGCAGCCAGTACCGGTGTAACTGGTGTAGGTAGGCATAGCTACGGCGTTGGTAAATCCCGGAAACGTCCCCAACCACACCCATGCAGCAGATTCAACGCCGGGCTCGAGTTAGCACGGCCTTCATCACCATCTGGGTAGCGCTCAGGCCTACTTGCCCAATGAGTGCCGCAATGCCAGCAGACGTTTCGGAGCTGGACGTGACCGGGCACCTCGAAAAACCGTAGCGAACGGTTCCAGTGCCGGGCCCCTGGAGCGAAGCTCCGCAACAGATCAGGCCGGTGAGCGATGAGTATGCGAGCACCCAACACACCTGGATCGGCCAGAGTACACTGGCACAGAGGATGGAGAGCGCGACATGAATAAAGATCACGGTTGTGAACTGCCAGAAGATCTATTCTATGATCTGGATTATGTTTGGGTACGCCCCGAGATGGATGGAACATTGGTTATCGGCGTTACTGATCCCGCTCAAGCTATCGCGGGTCGTTTACAAAATGTGCATATCCGCAAGGTAGGTACGCATCTGCATGCCAAGCGGCATGTCGCTACCCTGGAAAGTAGTAAGTGGGTGGGAGGTGTTCCAGTGACTTTTGCGGGTACGGTTATCGCTAGTAATGACGCTTTGCTCGAGGATCCGCATCTGATCAATATCGACCCCTACGGAGATGCCTGGATTGCACGGGTAAAACCTGATGACTCGCAACACGCTTTGGATCATCTCAAGACCGGAGCGGCAGCTATCAGGGAACTTGAAATATGGATAAAGCGTTACGATGTGCAATGCATGCGTTGTAGTGAATGAAGCTTGATACTCCAAATCCCAACCATCACCCAGCTACGCCCAAGACGCGAGTCAGATAGGTCAATAATATTCAACCACCCTGTCTGGCTCGCAGGCTCTCTTCACTGAGAGGCTGGAATAATGAGCCGAGTGACAAGATATTTAGTGGAAGTGCGGGTGCTACAGATGGGTTTTGAGCACCCAGAATAGTTCCCGTCGTCGTGGGGGGCGATTGGCCCGATACACAGCTAACCGAGGCAATAAATCTACTTGCGCGGCCCGCTTGCGGCATTGTGTCCTCACTCTCTCCTCACCTATCGGTCTGATATGTTGCGGAGCCGCTCCGGGAGGCCTGGCACTGGAACCGCTCGCTACGGCTTGTATAGATACAGCGGTACAAAGAGAG
>CAYOLM010000018.1:0-14072 GCA_964404785.1 uncultured Mizugakiibacter sp. | reverse complement strand
CAAAAACCAGCGTGAGTACTTCATAGTAGGCCTCCCTTGGGGTTGCTGAGGTGAGGAACATATCGCTACGCCACTCAGTAAGCAATGCGTGACCACCATGTGTAACGATCGGCATGCGCAGCACGGCAAACCGACTTCGCGGCCTGATTACTACGTTATGCTTTTATCTACTCATCACCTACCCACATGATATATATGGATTTTAACCTAAGTAAACCAGTACGCAAACCACTCGCGAGAGTATTTCGAGGTGCCCGCTCATGGCACCCTTTATGCCGTTCAATAGGCTGTGGGTTTAGCGGCGCAGCTTCGAGAGCAAGCGCAATAGTTCCATGTACAGCCACACCAGGGTCACCATCAGCGCGAGCGCACCCAGCCATTCCATTTTTTGGGACGCTCCATTCGCCGATGCGCGTTCGATGAAATCAAAATCCAGCAACAGATTGAACGCCGCGATAGCCACGACCAGCAGACTGAAACCGATACCCATGGGGCTGGCGCTGCTGATTATGCCGATGCTACCGCCGAAAAATCCCATCACCATATCGGCTACGTAGATGAGCAGGATTCCACCCGTAGCGGCAACGATACCGGTACGCAATTTATTGGTGACCCGAATGATTCTTGACCGATAAAGGAACAGCATCACTGCCATAGTGGCAAAGGTAAGTCCTACCGCCTGGATCACAATTCCTGGATAGCGCACCTCAAAAATTGCTGATAGACCACCCAAGGCAAAGCCTTCGGCAATCGCATACATGGGGGCGGTGAATGGAGCCGTGTGTGGCTTAAAAAAAGCCACCAGAGCCAATATTAACCCGACGATAAGCCCACCTATCATGTACGGTTGTACGGCGGCGATACCGGCTGCAGCACCCGCCGCGGCATTGCCGCCCACCATTGTTGCCGATGAAAACCGCATCCAGGTCCACGTTGCCGTGACCAGGGCCAGGATCAACAGAATGATGGTCTTGTTGATAGTCCCGTTGACCGTCATAACCTGACTGCCAACGGTCTGGGTCTTGAACAGTTCGTTCTTGAATACCGGGTTGCTGGAATTACGCATAAGGTGTTTCTCTGGGGAAGATAAGTAAAAAATGTACCAAGTGTCTGTATTGGATCACACCCATGCCGTGGAGTTCCAGTGGCACAAATTATGATTCATCTGCTAGCAGGTCCGCGGCTACGGTAATACTACTTTCGTCAGGCAGCACCTGCAGTGCGGCACCCGCCAAAGGTATGTAGGTATCCGCGCCGGAAACCCGATGCAGGGGCCGCTTTCCAAGACCTGCTGCAACCAGTGCGGTGATAATGCCTTCGCCAATGCCAGCACTATGACGGCCTTCATCCACAATCAGAATCCGCCTGGCATGGCGAGCCTGGGCAACAATATAGGCCTCGTTTAATGGGACCAACCAGCGTAGATCCACCACCCGTATCTTCCAGCCATGCTTGGCCTTAATGCTCTTGGCCGCCCGTAGGCTCATGGGTACACCGTTACCAAAGCTAAAGATCACCAGATCTTCGCCGGCACCATAAACTCGCCCTTCTCCCAAGGACATGGCCTGATCAAGATCGGGATAGCTGAACTGCCACTGGCCATCACCCGGAGCGTACAGATCCTTGCTCATATACAAGGCAATGGGTTCGAGGAACAGACAAACCCGGCCATCCACTCGGGCCAACGCCATCATGGTACGCAACATGGTGGCGGCATCGTCACCCCGACAGGGGCAACCGACGAGCAGCCCGGGGATATCGCGTAAGGCGGTCATGGAATTATCGTTATGGAAGTGGCCGCCAAAGCCCCGCTGATAGCCGAAACTGGCAATACGCACCACCATGGGATTGCGATACTGGTTATTGGAGAAAAACTGTAACGAGCAGGCCTCACCACGAATCTGGTCACAGGCATTGTGAAAATAAGCCAGGTATTGAATCTCAGGTAGCGGCAGCATCCCCATGTTGGCGTAACCCTGAGCCAGACCAAGAATCATGGTCTCGTCAAGAAGAGTATTGAAAACCCTGGCACCCTTGAAGTTCTTGTACAGTCCCTTGGTGACCGTATACACCCCCCCCTTGCGGGCCACATCCTCACCAAACAGCAACGCTTCGGGATACTTGCACAGCAGATCGTGGAGGGCCTGATTGATCAGGATAGAAAGATGCCGGGGCGGCTGTTTCTCAGGCAGTCTGGCTGCACCACCAAAAACCCGTAAACGGGCCTGCTGAAAATCACTACGGATTGCTTCGGCCCGTACCGCCTTGGGTGAATACGGTGCCAGGGGCTGTATAATCTCAGCAAGCGTATCGAGTTTGGGCAACGCGTCAGCCTTTTTTGCCGCAGCAAAACAGCGTGAGCGCAGCGCCTCGTACCTGGCGAGCAAAGAAGCCTGGTCGAACAACCCGCAAGTAAGGGCAAGCGCTGCGGATCGCAACAAGGGGTCTCCGGCTTCCACCTCAACCAGTTCTTTGATACTGCGCCACTCAATTTCGAAATCGGTACCCGCATGGCCCATTAAACGGGTGGTACGCAAATGCAGAAACGTGGGCCGACGGGTTGCCCGACAATGTTCAACCGCCCGCATCACCTCGGCATAGCCAACAGCCAGATCGATGCCATCAGCATGAAAATAATCCAGGTCACGGCGATCCTGGAAGTTCGCAGCAATCCAGTTGTACGGGGTTTTTACGGAGATGCCGATGCCGTTATCTTCACAAACAAACAGCACCGGCACCGGCAGTTTCTGATAAGCCGTCCAGGCTGCCGCGTTGAACGCAGTCTGTGCCGTGGCGTGATTGGCCGATGCATCACCGAACGAACAGATTACGATCGAATCGTCCGGTACCGGTAACAGGTGACCCATACGTCGGGCCTGTTCGATTGCAACGGCGGTACCGACTGCCTTGGGCAAATGTGAGGCAATGGTTGAGGTTTGCGGCAAGACCCAGAGAGGTTTTGAACCCCAGACCTTGTGCCGACCGCCTGAAATAGGATCGTCCTTGCTGGCCGCAAAGGACAATGCCGAGTCCATGACCGGGTCCATACCGGGCAACTTGCGAAACCGTTCAGCCATGAAAGCGCCCGAGCGATAATGTAAAAATGCCGGGTCGGTATGTCGGCTCAAACGCGCCACCATGGCATTGCCTTCATGACCGGATGAACCGATGGTATAAAAAACCTTGTTTTCGACCCTGAGAACTCTGGCCATCAAGTCCAGGTGGCGGCTGATCATCTGCGATTCGAGCAGCTCCATGAAATCACCCGCACTGCAGGCACTACCTGACAATACCGGGGCATCAAGGGCAACAGGTGCCCGGATCTCACCTGCCCACCGCTGGACGAATTCAATAAAATTCTGGTCAACAATGATGGCACGGTTAAAGCCTTTGTGACGGGGGGCGATGGTGTCGGGATGAGTGGCCATGAATGTACAGCCTCAGAAAACGGTGAATAGGTCAGGAAACAGCAACAACAATCGAGCCAGCGTAGGCAAAACTGGCCTGTAGTAGTGAATAGTGCCTGGCAATCGACAATCACCGGGGTGATCATCTCAGGTAGCTTGCAAGTTATTGGCAACAACCCCAAGAAATGCTAGAAGTTGCCGCTCAGTGGGCTGGGCCAGATCCCTTTAATGGTACATATTTGCAATAGGATTCAATAGCCTGGATCTGGGTAATGTCATGGCTCAGGCATTGCCAGCTCACGCTGCCATGTACCGATTTAGGCACCAGGAGAACTGCATATAGGTTATTGCTCACCGCCCCGGTGAAATGCACCAATAGGATCCCACCCGGTTGCACGGTGATACTGCTGATTTCATTGGTGGTGAGGTAATCAGGTTGTCCCACATGTGCGTCGGTATTGCTTGCCGGAGCCTTGCCGGTTTTGTTGATCACATTGGCCACCGCCATCTTGGTAGCCGACAGCAACAGCGAACTGAGGGCAATGTGTAATGCCTGTGCATTCAATGGAACGGCTGCCGGAACGCTTGCCTCTGCTGAACTAAGCACCCCTGGCGTAACGCTCGCAGGGGCCGCAGCCAATACTGGAGCAGCTATAAACGTAGCTAATAAAACCATGGATTGGATTCGCATTTTAATGTCCTTAGAAAGCATTGATACCGGTCACTTCACGGCCTACCACGAGTTCATGCACCGTTTCGGTGCCTTCATAAGTGATGACCGATTCGAGATTCAGGGCATGGCGGATCGGTGAATACTCCACGGTGATACCGGCAGCACCGAGCAGATCGCGGGCATCACGGGCAATATCCAGTGCCATACGGACGTTGTTCCACTTGGCCAAACTGACCTGGGTCGGATGCAAGTTACCCTTATCTTTAAGTCGACCTAGTTGCAGTGAAAGCAGTTGCGCGGTGGTGATGCGCCTGGCCATATCGGCCAGTCGCAGCTGTACGGCTTGGTTGGCTGCCAGAGAACGTCCGAAGAGCTGGCGCTCTTTCGTATAATTCAGGACCTCGACAAAACAGGCAATCGCAGCGCCAATCGGCCCCCAGGTGATACCGTAGCGAGCCTGATTCAGACAACCAAGTGGGCCCTTGAGTCCTTGCACCCCATGCAATCGATTAGCATCGGGCACCCGCACATCATCAAAAAATAGTTCACTGGTAACCGAAGCACGTAGCGACATCTTGCGGTGGATGTCCCGGGTCTCGAAACCCTTCATGCCCTGCTCAACCAAAAAACCCTGGATACCTGCATCGGTCTGCGCCCAGACGATGGCCACCTTGGCGAGGCTGCCATTGGTAATCCACATCTTGGCACCATTGATAATCCAGTCGTCACCGTCACGACGGGCATGGGTTTTCATATTGGCAGGATCCGACCCGCCATGCGGCTCGGTGAGCCCAAAACAACCGATCACCTTGCCTTGAGCCATCAACGGCAACCAGCGCTGTTTCTGCTCTTCACTACCGTAGGCAAAAATCGGATACATGCACAGCGAGGTTTGGACTGACACGAAACTGCGCAGGCCCGAGTCGCCACGTTCTAATTCCTGGCAGATCAACCCGTAGCTCACCGCATTCATGCCCGCACAGCCATAGGCTTCAGGAAAGTAACTACCAAGCAGGCCCATAGCGGCCATTTCCGGGATCAGATCGAAGGGGAACTCGGCCCGATCGAAACAATCACCGATGATCGGCAGCACCCGTTCATCGGTGAAACGGGCCACACTATCCTGAACCATACGTTCCTCGTCACTGAGTGAGGCCCGCACGTCAAACAGGTCGCTGGGATTAAGCTTTTTGGACATATCAGCCGTATCTACAAAACCCTTATTCTAGCAGTCAGACTAATCAATCGGCAGCCGTTCTCAAGCAAGTCAACTAGTTCACTTGCGTGGTCTGCTGAATGGGGGCGATACCTGTAAGGGATTGCCATGCCAGACAAGCGCCCCGCCCCACTGCAGGGGCAAGAGCAATGATCTCGCCACATATCTTACTGGGGCAATGCGGTACTCAGAATCTGTTTGAGTCCAGCGGCCGAAGGTAGGCCGGGAATGACATGCACTTGGCTGGCTTGATCCCGGTAAACCAGGGTCGGTGTGCCCTGCATATTGTTCGACGCGAAAAAGGCCGTATTCGCTTCGACCTTGGCTCTAACCGCCGGATCACCCGCGTCGGTGGGCATCGCTCCCTGCTCGGTCTGATGGTCGAAATGAGCCTCGTCCTTACGCATGGCGACGACCGGATCCTTGGCAGCCAGGATGGCTACAGCACGCCCCATGCTGGTCTTTTTAAGAATGGCCACAGGCACCCAGGAAATCCGTAATTGACCAGCTTGGACAGCCGTACGAGTTTGTTTCCAGAGCATGTTGCAATAAATGCAATTGGGGTCAAAGAAGACGAACAGGTGGGGCGCCTTGGCAGCACCTTCACTGAAATAACTGGTCTTGTTGCGTACGGCATCCAGCAGCGGTTGCAGATTCGGCTTGGGGATGTAGCGCTCGGCCATACTGCGGGCTACGTCCTTGCCGGTGGCGTCGTATATCGCCCCAGCGAAAGCAAACTTGCCGGAGGCTGTGACATAAACCACCCCATAACGCGATTTCCTACCGGCTTTGGCAGTGTCGTGCAGAACAAATCCATCCAGACCCATGGGACCCTTGAATTCCCGTACGATCTTAGTACCTGGGGCCAGCTTCTGAACCAACGCACGCGCAGGATTGGACGATTTCGCGACAGCTACAGGTACTGAAATGGCAACTGCCATCAACACAGCCAGCGCTTGCAAGGTACGGTTCATCGACATGATTTGATTTTCGCATTGGCAAAGCGCGATAGTAGCCTAATTGCGTGAATCGCAGCAGACCACAGCCTCAACCCGGCCGAGTAGCGGACGGTGCAGCCCAAGAGGTTCCACCTAGGTTGCCGGCCGGACTCCAAGATGACCAGCCCGGGGCTCAGCGTTTCGGCTTGATCTGCGAGGGGACGTGTCCGGTAGCCACATGGCGGCGGGCCGAATCGACATTTACCAGTGAGTCGTCAAAGAAAATATCGGCTCCGAAGGCCTCAAGAAACGGTCCTTTATCGCGTCCACCCAGAAACAATGCCTCATCCAGACGTACCCCCCAATGACGTAGAGTCAGTATCACCCGCTTGTGGGCCGGGGCGGATCGAGCGGTAACCAGGGCGGTGCGAAGCGGTGGATTTTCCGCAGGAAAGGCCGCCTGCAGGCGTTGCAGGGCGGACAAGAAACCACGGAACGGGCCACCCGAAAGGGGTTCTTTCTCGTGCTCCTGCTCATTGCGATGGAATGCTTCGAGTCCTTGTTCCTGGGAAATAATTTCGCCTTCCTCACCAAATAGCACGGCATCGCCATCAAAGGCGATACGCACCTGTTCGGCATGGCCTTGCCCCGCAGCAGATGGCAGGATGGTTGCCGCAGCCACTCCGGCCTGCAAGGCACGGCTAACGTCTTCAGTATTGGACGAGAGAAACAAATCCACTGCGAAGGGATGGACATAGGCGGCCGTGGGCTCGCCACTAGTAAAGGCGGCACGGGAAATATCGAGCTTGTGCTCCTGAATGGAGTTAAAGATTCTCAGACCGGTATCACCCGAGTTTCGAGACAACAGGATTACCTCTACCCTGGGTGCAATTGGAGCCAGGGTATTGAGCCGCAGCAGCTTGCGCACCAAAGGGAAAGCCACACCGGGCCGCAGCACCTCATCCTCATGAGTGATCTGGAAACTGCGGTACGCACTCAGCCCTTCGCGCTCGAACAGCGCATGGCTGTTGGCCAAATCAAACAAGGCGCGCGATGAGATCGCCACCACCAGGCGATCATCCTCAACGGCTTGTGGATTTTGAACTACGGGCATAGCCCCAGTGTACCCGTTACTGGCTGGCAATCCGTCGTTTTAGACATCCCCAGTGCGGGGCAGGTCAAACCTCACACAGATGGGATGATTACAGTGCAAACTGTTCGTCGAGAATACGTTCAGCTAAATGGTGCTCGGGATCAAACAACAATTGCACAGATTGATCGCGTGGATCCTCAATTTCTACCCAGCGGATATCGCGGAACTCATGGAAGTCTGCCGTAACGCTGACCCCACGCCGCGCAAATTCGTTGACCTGCAAAGCCACCTGGGTACCCGCTGGAAGCAACGCGCCGCGCCAGCGCCGGGGGCGGAACGGGCTGATTGGAGTCAGTGCGAGCACATTGGCATCGAGAGGCAAAATCGGTCCGTGGGCAGAAAAATTATAAGCCGTGGAACCGGCGGGAGTGGCGACCAGCAATCCATCACATATCAACTCTTTCAGCTTGACCCGCTGATTTAGAGCAATCTGCAAATGAGCCGCCTGATTGGTTTGCCGCCAAAGGGCTACCTCATTGAAAGCAATCGCCTGATTGATATGGCCCTCAATATTTCCCGCCCGCATTGCCAGCGGATACATGGTGGCCGGATGGGCCCGGGCGATTCGCTCGAGCAGCTCATCTTCATGGAACTGATTCATGAGAAACCCGACCTTGCCGAGCTTCATGCCGTACACCGGTATGGAGCGTGGCAAGGCATCATGCAAGGCCCGCAGCATGAAGCCGTCACCGCCCAGCACCACCAGCACATCGGCCTGGTCGAAGGGCACCTCGCCATAGCGGGTCTTCAATACTTCACGAACCTGCTGCGCTGCAGGCGTCGGATTGGCGCAAAAAGACAGCCGTGGACGAGTCATCGCCAAGCCTCCCGACCACGCTGTCCGGTCAGGCCGTAAAACCCGACCGGGCGAACTGACTTGGTAACACTAACTCGTCGCATCACAGGCTCAGCCGGTTCGCACCAGCTGGGCCAGACGACGCAGCGCCACCGAGGCAATCGGGTAATCCAGGGGAAGTCCACGAATTTCACCCAGCATACCCAGGGTATAGCGTAAACCGGGGTCATCGCGGGCCAGCCATTTGCCCGGGGTAACGCCACTCTCCAGCACATGCACCGTCAACAAGCGATGCTGCTGCGCCAGTTCATCGCGTAATGAACCACGAGCCTGAGCATGCCAACTATTCTCCACGGTCAGTTCCTCGATCCGATCACGTAGCCAGTCAAGCTCGAGCATGCCTCCAAGCTCATAAAATACCCTGGCAACCTGTTCTCGTGACTGTTTGCAGGCATGCGCAACCTCAACCACATCCAGGGCTTGGCGCAACGCCGGCAAGGTGGATAGCGACGTTGACAGTTGTGTATCCAAACCGCGTTGGTGCCAATGATCCGCTGCCGAGGTTTGCGTGCTGTGACCAACCTCAGTGAGAACCCCGGGCAACAATGAACGCAGCTCGTCCACACCGGCAGCATAGCGTTCTACATTCGCCGCGATATCCAGCTGGACATCCTGACGGTTGAGAAGCCAGCGAGTCCAGGCCCGAATCAATTCCCAAACTGCGGTGACTGCCTCGATCTGTACGGCATCGGATACCTTGCCATCATGAGCCTCGATCTTTGACCAGAGTCGCCGGGCGTGCAGGATTTCGCGAGCAATGGTAAAGGCCTTAGCCACTGCGGCAGGATCTTGCCCGGTATCCTCGTGCATACGTTGCACAAAACTTGCCCCCATCCGGTTAACGATCGTATTGGTAACCGCTGTAACGATGATTTCTCGGCGCAGGCTATGCTGCAGCATCTGCTTGGCAAAGGGCTCACGTAGCGGCTCGGGAAAATAGCGTTGCAGTTCCTTGGACAGGTAGGGATCTTCCGGTACATCTGAATTCAGCAATTGCTGACAAATACGAATCTTGTCGTAAGAAAGCAGAATCGCGAATTCCGGTCGGGTCAGTCCCAGTTTGCGAGTGCGGCGCTCGGCCAGCTCCGCATCACTGGGTAGAAATTCGATCTGCCGATCCAGCAATCCCTCAGCTTCCATGGTGCGGATCAGGTGCACAAACGAGCCCATACGCCTGATCGCCATGTGTTCCATCAAACTGATGGCCTGATTCTGTCGGTAGTCATCCCATAACACTAGGCGCTCAACCTCATCGGTCAAGGCGGCCAACTGCGTATTCCGCTCATCCTCTGAGAGCAGTTCGGAATGAACCGCATCATCCAGCAGAATCTTGATATTCACTTCATGGTCGGAGGTATCAACCCCTGCCGAATTGTCGATAAAATCAGTATTGAGCAACACCCCATTCAAGCCGGCCTCGATACGACCACGCTGGGTCAGCCCCAGGTTACCCCCCTCACCGACTACTTTGCAGCGCAACTCATTACCGTTCACCCGCACCATATTGTTGGCCCGGTCACCGACATCAGCGTGCGATTCGCTAGATGCCTTGACATAGGTACCGATGCCACCATTCCAGAATAAATCCACCGGGGCCTTGAGAATAGCCTGAATCAGTTTCGCTGGAGCCAGATGATCCACCGACTCCTCGATACCCAACGCAACCCGCACCTCGGCCGAGATGGGAATGCTCTTGACACTCCGCGGCCACACCCCACCCCCTTTGGAGATCAGCGTTTTATCATAGTTTTCCCAAGTTGAACGGGGTAATTGAAATACTCGCTCGCGTTCCTGCCATGAGACCTTGACTTCCGGATTTGGATCGAGAAAAAAGTGGCGGTGGTCAAAAGCGGCCAGTAGGCGAATATGCTTTGACAACAACATGCCGTTACCGAACACATCGCCGGACAAATCGCCGACCCCAGCAACGGTGAAATCCTCATTCTGGCAGTCCCGGTTGAGGGTGCGAAAATGCCGTTTGACTGACTCCCAAGCTCCTTTTGCAGTAATGGCCATCACCTTGTGGTCATAACCGTGCGAACCCCCTGAGGCGAAAGCATCACCGAGCCAATAACCACGCTGGGTCGCAATACGGTTGGCTATATCAGAAAATGTCGCCGTACCCTTATCCGCAGCAACGACCAGATAGGTATCCTCCTCGTCATGCCGTACCACTCGTTCCGGAGGGACGACGTCGCCTTCAACCAGGTTGTCGGTCAGATCCAGAAGCGCGTGGATAAACATCCTGTAACAGGCAATACCCTCATTTATCTGGGCCTCTCGATCAGCATCCTGAGGTGGTAGTTTGACGTAGAAACCACCTTTGGAGCCCACCGGTACGATAACCGTATTCTTGACCATTTGCGCCTTGGCCAGACCCAGAACCTCTGTACGGAAATCCTCGGGACGGTCAGACCAACGCAAGCCGCCACGGGCTACCGGACCAAAGCGCAGATGGATGCCTTCGACCCGCGGGCTGTAGACAAAAATTTCTCGAAACGGTTTCGGCTTGGGTAACTCCGGCACCTTAGTAGAATCAAATTTAATGGCAATACAGTCGATCTGGTCAGGTTGCCGTTCACAAAAATAGTTGGTACGCAAACTGGCACCTATGCAGCCGAGAAACAGGCGGAGAATACGATCGTCATCGACACTATCGACCGAATCGAGTAATTTCCGAACCGCCTTGGTTAACGCTCTAACCTGCTGTTTACGTGGGGCACTTAACGCTGCGGCGAGCTGTACCACAAAATCTGCACCGATACCATGTACGTCTTCCGGTAACAGGGGGGCATTCTGGGCGATAAAACGCTCGCTTCCGTGCTGATCCAAGGCTTCACGATCAGGATCAAACTTAGCCAGAAACAGTTCTACCAGCATGCCGACTATGGCCGGGTAACGGTACAAGGCCGCTTCCATGTAGGCCTGGGAAAACGGTACACCCACCTGTTGCAGGTACTTACAATACGTCCGGATCATGGCGACCTGACGCCAATCCAACTGCGCAGCCAGCACCATCTGGTTAAAGCCGTCACTCTCGGCCTCACCCCGCCAAACCGCTTCGAAGGCCTCAGTAAAGCGGCTTGCCACTTGTTCAAGCGGAAAATGTACCCGTTCAGTGATATCTACTTCAAAATCCTGAACCGTAACATTATGTCTTTCCGCGGAAAACTGGTAGAGGCGTTCGGCTTGAACCTTCAGTCCCAGATGCTCCAGCATGGGTAAAATATCGGACAAACCAACCGGCTCACCAAGCCGGATGATCTTGAAATGCAAACTCCCGTGCGGAGTACGAAACAGTTGTAAAGCCAATTCATCAGGCGAATGCAGCTTGGCCAGATGTTCGACATCATCGGCCGCCGCGGCGGGCGTGACTGCCTCGATATACGTATTGGGCATCGTCCGCACAAACCGATTAGCCAGACGCAAACCATCGACTTCACCATGCCGGGTACTCAGTAACTCACTGAGATCATCACGCCAGTCCCGAGCAAGATCCGCCACTTTGGCTTCCAACTCGGTCGCATCGACATTGCCCAGCACATTGACCCCGCTCAACGGCCGTATAGACAGGTATAGACGCGCCAGCGGTGACTCATCGAGCAACACCTGTGAGTCAAGTCGTTCCCCACCCAGGGTTTTCCGGATCAGGTTCTCAATACGCAAACGAAGTTCGGTATTGAAACGATCACGCGGGACGTAGATCAGACAGGTGTAGAAGCGTAAATATCGATCGGTACGAAGAAACAATCGTACCCGGGCGCGCTCAGCCAGTTCCAGCACCCCGGTACAAACGTCAACCAGTTCAGATTCGCTGGCCTGAAACAGTTCATCGCGCGGCAGAGTCTCCAAAATATGACGAAGACTTTTTCCTGAATGAGAATCCACACGCAACCCTGAGCGTTCCATGACCGAGTGCATACGACGGCGAATAAGCGGTAAGTCTTGTGGCCGCGTAGCCAAAGCTCCGGAAGTAAACAGCCCCAAGAACCGATACTCATGTACGGCACGTCCTTGAGCATCAAAGCGCAGCACGCCGATATAGTCCATGTACACACCACGATGGACGGTAGCCCGAGCGTTGGTCTTGGTGAGAATTACGGCATCGATGGCCCCGGAATGCGGTAGCGTTATCGCGGTCAGGGATTTGAGTGATCGGGTTGGAAAGAAAGGCTTACCACGCAAGATGCCGAGGCCGGTCTCCAGCTTGGCACACAGAACTTCGTCATCCTCACTGCGCCGCTCTACTTCATACTCACGGTAGCCGAGATAAGTAAAGTGATTCTTGGCAACCCAGCGCAGGAAGGCTTCGGTCTCGCGCCCTGCCTCGGCGGAAATGCCGAGTTCACCCTGACCCAAGTCATCCGCGAGTTTCAGCATCCGAGCATGCATAGCTGGCCATTCAGATACGGCCGCACGGGCATCATCCAACACTTTGCGAACATTTCGCAGGAGCTGCTCAAACTCGACCTTATCCGCCAACCGGTCCAACTCGATATGCATGACGGCTTCCAGAGGACCATCACCCATTTTCTGTAATATCCCTTGGGAATCCCGGGTGATCGGCATGACAGGATGCAGAAGTCGATAGACATTCAGCTCCTGTGAACGAATCGCAATCGAAACCGAATCGACCAGAAAAGGCATATCTTCCATGTTGATTTGCAGCACAGTTGGAGTTATTTCCCAACCATTTTTATCAAGTACGGGATCGAACACCCGCACCAGAGTTTCGCCAGGCTTGCGCTTGTGAATGAAATTCAGGAAATCCGTCACTAAAGCGGACCAGGCGGATGGCAGTCGCTGTTGCATTTCCTCACGACGAATACCGGCAAACAAGTGTTTAGCCAGCTCACCGGCCTCGGCCGACGAGCCAGATGGCAAAGTGGAGAGAATTTCGTCGATCACGGTAGGAACGGCAGCCTGCGCCGCGTGCTTATTTTGCGCGTTCATATTGGATTTGAATCAGAATTTTCTGAGAAAAGAGAAGACATCGCCAAGGATACCCCTGGGTGAAGTAGTCGGCTAGCAAGCCGTAAAACTTAGGAGACTGTAACGCACGGAACACACTAACCTCATAGAGGCAGATAATTTGCAGATACCATTGATTTGCCTCGGTAACGCGCATGACCCAGGGCGTGAAATGTTGGAAATTCATGCGACCAGCCAATATCTTGCCCCTGTTCATGGTCAAGGTGGGGTAGCTGGCCACGCTGGTTGCGACTCGGGTTGGTTGTACAACTTTGCAAAGCACTCCAATGGCATTTGTAGAGCAGCAGCATCCAGGCCACTGCAAAACGACTGAACAGGTCCAGCACCACATACAGCGATAGATAGATACCCCGGCGCACCAAGGGCAGCTTGGTGATATCCCAGCTCCACACTTCGTTGGGAGCCAAGGCCCGTAGCCGGGGGATGGCATGATGTTGTGCCGGATGTTGCGCGCGACGTTCTCCGTTCTCCACCGTGCTCGCCATACTCCCGCCGCCAAGCGCAGAGCTGATTACTGTAGAGCTTCTCTCGACGCAGCAGCGCTCCAAGCTCGCCATGTTGGCAAGCATCCGCTTCGGCAAGAATATGCAGTTTGTAGTCGGCCGTAAACCGATGTCGTGTGCGTTTCTCAAGGCTTGGTTCCGGGGTCACTTGGCTTGCGGGTAACCCCAATGCAGATTTTGGCATCTCAATAGATCCTGTGTTCATAGCCCTGTAATCTATGCTATCCCAGACAGCGAGTGTATGGGCTCAGGTTGACACACAGGGGAACGAGGAGCGGTGGGTTAGCCAGTCCGAGTTGACGCTATTGTTAGCTGAGTTACAATGTACTATCTG
>CAYOLM010000017.1:0-14080 GCA_964404785.1 uncultured Mizugakiibacter sp. | reverse complement strand
CTACTGCATCAATGAACACCAGATCGCTGTCGTTCAGGAGACTCTGGTGATTGGCAGTGACCGAATAGGGAGCTGGAGCGGTAGCTTGGCCATTCTTGAGGTTGACCCGGAACGGCCCGATACCTCCCATGTGCAACCAGATTGTTGAAGATCCCGGACCCCCGTTGTATAAAAATGTCACCGGCCGTTTTGCCAGGTCGCGCACCCCGTCACGGGTATAGGCCACGTAGAACATACTGGCCACGGGGCGATTTTTTTTACCACGAAGAAGAATGGTTCCGGCGGTCGCGGTATAGCGGATCTGCTTGCCGGCAATACGCACCACTCCATGGGTGACCGAAGCGCGCTCCTTGGGAGTCGAAACAGACGCTCCGTTCTTGGCTGCAGATTCATGGGCAGCCGGGCTGGCAGCGATAGCCGGCCCGGCCAGAGCCAGCAGGGTAAGCAGTGGAATCAGAGACAGTTTACGTTTCACATGAATTCCTTGATTGGGATAAATAGACCAGATAGGCACTGTTCATTTAGAAAAGGTTCATGTGCACAAGTTCCGGACATAGGCCATCAGTCATGGGTGGCCATGGCAAATTGCCGGGTCATCGTAGAATACTTCCATACCTCATCCCCTCTGGCAACACATGGATTACCCAGCCTGGCCAAGCTCATGAGTCACTTTGGGCACACCTGCGATACTTCAAATGCCTCGGCCAAACCAGGCCGTTGCATGAAATCAGCCTGAAGACTCGTAATTCTCAGTTTTACCTTGCCCTGCCGAGCCGCCTATGCTGCAATCAAAGCCGTTTTTCCCGACACAGAAGAGGTAAAACATGAGCGATGCGCAGCCTTGGCTGGCCCAGTACCCGGCAGGAATACCGCATGAAATCGATCTCAGTAGCCACCCATCTCTGGTAGCACTCGCTGAGGAATCATTTCAGCGCTACCGAGATCGTCCGGCTTTTGCCAACTTTGGCCGCAGCCTGACCTATGCAGATATCGACCGCCTCAGCGCCCACTTTGCAGCGTTTTTAAGCGGCACCCTGCATATGCACAAGGGTGATCGTATCGCCATCATGCTGCCCAACCTGCTCCAGTATCCGATCGCCTTGTTGGGTGCCATGCGTGCCGGTCTGGTTGTAGTCAATACCAATCCCCTCTACACCCCCCGCGAACTCGAACACCAGCTCAAAGATTCCGGGGCCAAGGCCATTATCGTTCTGGACAACTTCGCCGCAACATTGGTCAAGGTAAAAACAAAAGTTCCGGTCGAACATGTGATCACCACCGCCCTGGGTGACATGCTCGGATTCCCAAAAGGTCCGTTAGTAAGTTTTGTGGTGAAATATCTCAAGCACATGGTTCCACCGTTTCAGATTGAAGGGGCGGTGCGATTCAAAGATGCCCTGGCCCAAGGGGCTCGTCTACCCGTTCCCAAAATCGAACTGAAGCATGAGGATCTCGCTTTTTTGCAATACACGGGAGGTACAACCGGTGTCGCCAAGGGCGCCATGCTGTCTCACGGCAACATGATCGCCAATACGTTACAAGCTTATACCTGGATCAATAACGTACTTCTGCCCGGCAAGGAGGTGGTCATTACCGCCTTGCCCCTGTATCACATCTTCGCCCTGACAGCCAATTGCTTCGCCTTTATAAAAAACGGCGGTCTGAATTATCTGATTACCAACCCACGCGATATGCCGGGATTCGTCAAAGAGCTCAGCAAGATTAAGTTCACCTCTATAACCGGCGTGAATACTCTCTTCAATGGCCTACTGAATACCCCTGGTTTCGACCAGATCGATTTTTCCGGCCTGCACATGACCCTGGGTGGCGGTATGTCAGTACAGCGGGCAGTGGCCGAAAAATGGCAGGCTGTTACCGGCTGCACCCTGGCCGAGGCCTATGGGCTCACTGAAACCAGTCCTGCCGTGTGCATCAATCCCATCGACCTGAAGGCCTACAATGGCTCTATCGGGCTGCCGATACCTTCAACGCAAGTCTGTATCCAGGATGATAACAATACCATCCTGCCAACCGGAGAATCCGGTGAGCTGTGTGTAAAAGGACCCCAGGTCATGCAGGGATACTGGAACCGTCCCGATGAAACGGCTAAAGTTATTGACCACAACGGCTGGCTGCATACGGGCGACATTGCCCGCATGGATGAACAGGGTTATTTCTTTATCATCGACCGTAAGAAAGACATGATCCTGGTCTCGGGTTTTAACGTGTACCCTAATGAAATCGAAGATGTAGTTGCCATGCATCCGGGGGTACTTGAAGTAGCAGCTGTAGGTATACCCGACGAGAAATCCGGCGAGTCTGTGAAGATTTTCGTAGTCCGCAAGGATCCCGATCTTAGCGAAGATATGCTTCGTGAGTACTGCAAGCAGAACCTGACCGGGTATAAACGACCGCATCACATCGAATTCAGGAAGGATCTTCCCAAAACCAATGTTGGCAAGATTCTGCGTCGCGAATTGCGTGATAAATCACCACACTAACTGTAACGAGGGCAGCAGCGAGGTCGTCTTCAAAAGCCCATCTTTGACTAGCATGACAAAGCGTTGCCCTGTACTCAACGGCACGGTGTAGCTCATCAGCTCACTGCAAAACCTACTGTGTGTACTCAAGCAACCGCCCGAAACCGTCACGAGCGGGTCGAGTGCTAGGAGCCGTGGAGTAAGCGACGAGACATGCCAAGTAGATAGGCAAGGAGCGAACGAGCACACAACACTGCAAGCGGTTCGCGCAGTAGGTTTTTAGAGGTTCCCTCAGAACAATGTTTCTATGCTGCAAATAAGCTGTCCATTGCCCGACAGTTAGCCAACAGCCAACTCTCCCCACCACATCTCGTTATCGACACCCCATGGCTCCAGGCGATCGGCGTATCCACCGAGTACATCCCATAAAGGCACCTGACGATCCTCTGGAATGCGCACATAAGCAAAACAGATTCTGTTATCCAGTAAGCGCACTACCGTGGCATCCAGATGAATATGCTCGGCACTATCAACCAGCAGATCCATGGCCCATATTTGTCCAATCTGCCCGGTCCATCGGGTCGGCTTCACCACACTCATACCGGTCGCTGACATATCAACTGCGTTGGTGGCAATACTGTCGGCGCCATGGCTGAGAAGGACAACACTGTCTGAGTGCATGCGGGCGTGTCGATAATGTGAGATATTCATGCTGAACCAGCCTCCATGGTTTGGTTTAGATCGCATTCATCGGCGTTCACGAGCTATGCAAGCAACATGCGTGCCATAGATCGGGTCCAGTAAAACTCAATCATTGTGCCCTTGTAAGCAAGCCCAACCGTGCGTGGCGACACGGCCAGGTGACCCTCTGCGTCCATAACCTGCCTCTTGCGTCGGAACGGCACACCCCGTATGCTCGGCTACAAACAAGGTGGGTGTGATTGGCGAGAGCCGCCCACGATGCGTTCCGTCGGTGCTGCAGGTGATCCAGGCCCGACATGCAATTCATCTATCACATCGTGCCCCCAAGCGTAACCGCTAAGCGTTCGCACCCGGAGCACACCACCCAAGTCCAAATTAGATCGAGATGCCTGGCTGCGGCATGCGGCCGTAATACTTATAGAGTGCCCAATGAGCACCGAGCCTGTCGAAATCGGGCCCACTACAATGCCCGTAGACGTTTTTGGTCCCACTCCACAACAACAGGAAATGCCCTTAGCACTGGTTCGCGGTGAGCCGGTTCTGTCGATACCGCAGGATCTGTACATCCCACCTGATGCATTGGAAGTAATTCTTGAAGCGTTCGAGGGACCTTTGGATCTGCTGCTGTATCTGATACGACGGCAGAACCTGAATATTCTCGACATTCCCATTGCCGAAATTACCCGGCAATACATGAAATACATTGAAATGATGCACGATTTGAAACTCGAACTGGCTGCCGAATACCTGGTGATGGCCGCAATATTGGCAGAAATAAAATCGCGTCTGCTATTGCCCCGTCCCCCAGATGCCGAAGTCAGTGAAGACGATCCTCGTGCTGAATTGATCCGCAGGCTGCAGGAATATGAGCGCTTTAAACTAGCTGCCGAAAATATTGATGCACTACCCCGGGTGGAGCGGGACACCTGTCTTGGCCACGTTGCCGCTGACGATCAAAAGACGGTACGGCCACCTCCGGAAGTGGATTTGCATGAGTTGATACTCGCATTTAAGAACGTTCTCAGGAGGGTGGATTTGCAAGTTCCGCACGCAGTTCAACGCGATACATTGTCGGTACGCCAACGCATGAGTGATGTACTCAAGGCCATCGAAGATGGGAATTTTCATTCCTTCGCTAGTTTATTCACCCCCGCCGAAGGCCGACTGGGAGTGGTGGTGACCTTCGCGGCAATGCTCGAACTGGCTAAGGACAGGCTGATCGAAATTATCCAGGAAGGACCTTTTAACCCTATCTATCTCCAATCAAGTGCCGCTAACGGTAGCGTCTAGCTGATATCCATGGATCTCGAACAACTCAAGAATATTATCGAAGCCAGCTTACTTGCTTCGCAGGAACCATTGAGTCGCACTGCTCTGGGTAACCTGCTCAATGAGCAAGATGCCGTATCTGCTGAGCAGATCAGGCAATGCCTGGATGCACTGCGGGACGCTTGTGACGGTCGAGGAATCGAATTGGTTGAGGTGGCTTCCGGCTATCGTTATCAGGTACGTACCGATACCTATCCATGGATCTCCCGTCTTTGGAAAGATCGACCACAGAGATATTCTCATGCTTTACTGGAAACCTTGGCACTGATTACCTACCGCCAACCAATTACCCGCGGTGAAATTGAACAGGTCCGTGGTGTGGTGGTTTCCACACAAATCATGCGTACACTAGAAGACCGTGAGTGGGTTCGTGTGGTGGGCCACCGCGATACGCCTGGACGCCCCGCCCTGTATGCCACGACTCGAGAATTTCTCGACTATTTCAACCTCAAATCCCTGGATGAGTTGCCGTCATTGGCAGATATCCGCGATCTGACGCAACTCGAACCCCAATTATCACTGGATGGATCCTCTACCCATCCTGACGATGCCGCCATTCCTGCTCAGCAGGCAACCCCAACGAGCCCAGACCCGATGACCCACGAACTTCCCCATACTGACTCGCAGGAGCAGTCCTTATGACCGCGAGCCCACGTACCGTGCTTACACTCAAACGAGCCCGACTCCAGAAGACCGTACTCGAAGAGCGTTTACACAAGGTTCTTGCCAATGCCGGACTCGGCTCACGGCGGGCCTTGGAACAACGCATCGAGCGTGGCGAGATTCAAGTTAACAGTGAAACGGCTGAAATCGGTTCAAGTGTGCGTTGTGGCGACCGGGTCGTCATTGATGGACGCCAGTTTGTGGTGGCCACGGAACATGGTGAGCAAGCAGCGGTGTTGCTTTATCACAAACCTGAAGGTGAAGTCACCACCCGCGAGGATCCTGAAAATCGACCCACCATCTTCGAAAACCTGCCGCGTATCAAAGGTGCTCGCTGGATCGCTGTGGGGCGTCTGGATATCAACACCACGGGACTCCTTCTGCTAACTACGGATGGTGAGTTGGCCCATGCCCTGATGCACCCAAGCTCGAACATCGAGCGTGAATACCTATGCCGGGTCCACGGCGAAGTACCGGACTTGATGGTAGAACGCCTGCACAGTGGCATCGAACTAGAAGACGGCCCAGCCCGCTTCGAAGATATTCAAGTCATCAGCAGCAGCGGCAGCCACAGCTGGTTTCGGGTCAGCCTACATGAAGGACGAAATCGTGAAGTGCGGAGGATCTGGGAGTCCCAGGGCTTTATGATTAGCCGCCTCAAGCGCATCCGCTATGGCCAGGTCGAGTTGCCGCGAGCCTTACGTCGCGGACACAGCCAGGTACTCGACGCTGAAGGCATCAAGAACCTGCGCGCCTCGGTCGCCCTGAGCGACCCCTCCCCGACCCTGACCTTGAAGCCAGTACTGCACCAACGTCGTAGCGGCCGTCACGTCCACGAGATCCGTCCCCCATCCAAGGCCGCCCAGGCATGGACGGGTTCACGCGGCGATGAGGCCCGTGAATTCGCAGCCTTCGACCGTCTCCGCGATGACGATCATCGCCGTTCTCCGGGCGCTCGACCCAAACGTGGCTCGCGTTCCGGCAATGAAATCAATGGCAATGTAGCCAAGCCGGATCGCAACAACACCAGCAAGGGTAGAAAACCCCGCAGTTTTGCCCCCGGACAGGAACTTCCCTCCGTTCGCAGCTGGTTTGCCGGCGACTCTCGCACGGGAAAGAATGTATCTGGCCGGCCTGCCGGGAAAAAAGCCGGCGGGCCGCGTAATGCATCCAACTCGCGCAAGCCGGCCAGCAAAGCATCCGGCAGACGGCCTGCCGGGACACACCACCGGGGTGGGCCTCCACGATGAGTGCTATCAAGGCAAGGATTCTGCATAATCCTCGCTGCTCCAAGTCACGCCAAGCACTTGCATGGTTGCGCTCACGAGGGATTGAGACAGAGATTATTCTTTACCTCAAAACCCCACTGGATGCCGAGCAACTCACCGAATTGCTCGAGCAGCTTGGTACAGCCCCCCAAGAATTGCTGCGCAGCGGTGAAAGTGAATTCCAATCCACCGGCCAAGACCCCCAGTCAATGACCCGCGAGCAGATTGTTGCCATGCTTGCCAGCCACCCACGTATCCTGCAGCGCCCCATCGTCATCATCGGCGAGCACGCCCGGATCGCCCGCCCTACGGAACGCATTGCGGAACTGCTGTAGTGGATAGATATGCGGCCATGCGAACTTTCGCTCGTGTGGTCGAAGCGGGAAGTTTCGCTGCCGCTGCTAGCCAATTGGGCGTCTCTCGTGCCCAGGCCAGTAAGCTGGTCTACCACCTGGAAGAACATCTAGGTGCACGCCTATTGCAACGGACCACCCGCCATCTGAATCTGACTCAAACCGGACGCAGCTACTACGACCGTATCATCACGGTATTAAGCGACATTGATGAAGCCGAGGCCGAAGCCAGCCAACAACAAACCGAACCTCGGGGTCGCTTACGGATCTCCGCGCCGGTAACTTTCACACCTAGCCATCTCGTTCCGGCACTGGCTGAGTTCCTCAAGAGTTATCCCAAGATTGAACTCGAATTAGAGTTGACGGATCGTCGGGTCGAGCTGATCGATGAAGGCTATGATCTGGCCATTCGTATCGGCCAGCTTCAGGACTCGAGCCTGATTGCCCGGCAACTCGCCCCGGTCCGCAGTTATGTACTCGCAGCACCGAGCTATCTGCACCAGAATGGCGAGCCTGAACGCCCTGAGGATCTCGAACAACACCTGTGCCTACCCTACACACTGAGTCGTGAACCCAATGTCTGGCAATTCCGTCATGATGGGCAACGTGTCAGCGTTCGCATCCACGGCCCGGTTCGCACTAATCATGGCGGAGCTTTGCTCACCTTTCTTGAGCAAGGCTTAGGTATCGGCATGTTGCCGGATTTTATCTGTGAGCAAGCGCTGCGTGAAGGCCATCTTCGTACCCTACTCGATGAGTGGGAACCACAATTGATTGGGGTTCATATCGTTTATCCGAGTCGGCGAGCCTTACCCATGCGCACCCGAACCCTGATCGATTTTCTCGGTAACCAGTTCGAAAAGAAGTGCCAAATTGTGAAACAGAAACGCCACCGGCAAAATACCACTGGCGATACCGGCCCCAATCGATAGAGCCATACCCTTTTCCAAGGCGTGAAGCTGTCGCTCCAGCCGATGGCTCGCCTTCAATCCAACAATTGAAAAGCATCACTATCCAGCCATGCAGGAAAGCGCTTCCGGTACGCCTGCAGAACCTTTGGATCAAGGCTAACCGTGACCACCTGCGGCACCGTACCGCACTCGACCAAGGCCCGCCCCTGGGCATCCAACACCACGCTGTCGCCAGCATAGTGAATACCGTTGCCATCGCAGCCAACCCGATTGACGCCGATACAGTAGGCCAGGTTTTCGATGGCCCGAGCCCGTAGTAAGGTTTGCCAGGCTTGGCGGCGTGGAGCCGGCCAGTTCGCCACGAACACCAGCAAGTCGTATTGCATCCCGCCTGGGGTCTCAGTATTGCCTCGGTTACGTAACCACACCGGAAAACGTAGGTCGTAACAGACCTGGGGCAGGATTCGCCAACCCTTGAGTTCGACGATCAATCGATTCTCCCCCGCAGTAAAGTGCTCATGTTCATCCGCCATGCGGAACAGATGGCGCTTGTCATACTGGACCAAGTGGCCATCAGGGCGTATCCACAGCAAGCGGTTGTAGACCTGCTGTCCGTTGAAAATAAGTAAACTTCCGCACACCACGGCATTGAGACGATGGGCCAGATCGCGCATCCAGTGGACCCCCTCCCCATCCATCCGCTCAGCCTGGTCCACCGCCTCATTGCTGAAGCCGGTAAACAGGGTCTCAGGCAACACGATAAGGTCGCTGTTGCGACCTACAAGCGATGTGCACAGCTGGGCATAATAGTCACGGTTGGCAGCCGGATCGCGCCAACGGGTGTCGCCCTGAACCAGGGAAACGGTCAAAGTCTGCATAGTCGCTCCGCGGCTTTTTGCATCGTGGCATCTGACTTGGCAAAGCAAAATCGCACCAGCCGGGTCTCCGGGGCCGTTTCATAAAAAGCCGATACTGGAATCGCCGCTACCCCGGCCTCACGCACCAACCAATCACAGAAATTCAGATCATCCGTCTGCCGGATCGAGGAATAATCCGCAAGCTGAAAATAACCTGCCGGAACATCCAGCAATTTGAAGCGTGAGTTGTTCAGCAGGTTTCGGAACCTATCCCGCTTGTGCTGATAAAAGCTGGGCAGTTGCTGATGATGCTCGGGGTGTTTAGCCAACATCTCGGCAAAAGCCCACTGGGCTGGATGGAAAGTACAAAAGTTCAGATATTGATGGACCTTGCGAAACTCTGCGGTCATGGGCTTGGGGGCGATGCAGTAGCCAAGCTTCCAGCCGGTACAGTGGTAGGTCTTGCCGAAGGAACTGACCACAAAGCTGCGCGCAGCAAGTTCCGGACGCCGCAATACGCTCTGGTGCAAGGCCCCATCGAAAACAATGTGTTCATAGACCTCATCAGCCAGCAACAGAATCCCGGATTCTGCAACGATGCGGCTCAACTCATCCAGATCAGTGCTGGAAAATACCGCACCGGATGGATTGTGCGGAGTGTTGACAATCAACATTCGGGTCTTCGGCGTCATCGCCTCACGAACTCGTTGCCAATCCACCGAAAAGTCCGGCAGCCTGAGAGGGATGTGGATGCAATGAGCACCAGCAAGCTCAATGGCGGGCTCGTAGCAGTCATAGCAGGGATCCAGGACGATAACTTCCTCGCCAGTATGTACACTGGCCATGATCGCTACGAAAATTGCCTCGGTGGCACCCGACGTTACCGTAATTTCAGTATCCACAGCAACCCGGTGGCCATATGCCTGCATAGTTTTGCGTGCAATCTGTTCCCGCAGCGGAGTGATACCAGGCATCGGTGCATACTGGTTATATCCCTGCGACATAGCTTCGACTAAAGCCTCACACAAAGCGGCTGGAGGATCGAAATCGGGAAAACCCTGACCGAGATTGATCGCCTCGTGCTCCTGAGCCAACTGGCTCATCACCGTAAAGATGGTAGTTCCAACCTTGGGAAGCTTGGTGGCGATGGGCATGAGCTTGCTCCGTGCGCAGCAAAACATGGATGCTAACAGCCGGTCATTCTGTCGACTACTTTAAGCGACAAAAAGAGATCGGGTGCTACAAAAAAATGTGCCACCCCGGGCGGAACGCAATGCTATTCCCGTTATTTCGGGTGGATCGCAGCGCCTTGCTCTCGTCATCCCGGGCGCAGACCCGGGATCCACGGTCTGGCGGTAGCGTCCGAGCAAGCCTCCAGCGTGATCCGGACCGGCACTCAGACGGCAGCCTTTTCGGTCATCAATGACCAGAATAAAAGCTACCGCTGGATGCAGCAGGAACGGGTCAAAAGTAACACCTGCCTGCCCGGCATCGCTAACGCAGCGGCTCAGGCTAGCCCTGGTGAGCGGGGGTTGTGGGCAGGGCTGCGTCTCGGCCGACACTAGCGGTTACCCTCCGCTCCGGCGGCCATTTCGAGCCGGTCACGAAAATTTCGAATGTAACGATCCAGTGGCCCGGTATCAATCAGAAAACCGTCGTGCCCGTGCGGGGAAGGTAATACCCGGTGTTCCGC
The DNA here is from genome assembly GCA_964404785.1 of uncultured Mizugakiibacter sp. Classification (GTDB taxonomy): domain Bacteria; phylum Pseudomonadota; class Gammaproteobacteria; order Xanthomonadales; family Rhodanobacteraceae; genus Metallibacterium. Next base: position 3,824 of record CAYOLM010000017.1, on the reverse strand, counting down.
CCGGGGCAAATGTCGGGCAAGGAAGGCCTGCTCCCCGGCTGGATACAAGAGGTCCGAGTCAACCGTGACCACTAGGGCCGGTGCGGCGATCGTCTGCAGGGCGGTTGCCGCATCCTCTTCACCGCAGCCAATATCGAAATGGTCGATAGTCCGGCTCAGACTCATGTAGCTGGCAGCATCGAAACGATCCGAGAACTTCCGGCCCTGGTGACGCAGATAGCTCTCACTCTGGAAACTTCCGTTTTCGCTGCGCTCGCGACCAAATCGGGTGGTGAACTCGGCCCAATGCCGGTAGCTCAGCATGGCGATGATTCTTGCCGCGGCGAGTCCTGCCCGGGGCGGGTTGTCATCAGGATAGTTACCACCGCGCCAGCGTGGATCGGTAGCCAAGGCCTGTCGTTGTGCTTCGGAAAAACCGATGGCCCAGGCACTCTGACTAGCCGCGGTGGCAAGCGGTGCGATGGCACCGACCAGGTCGGGATATCGGCGCGCCCATTCCAGGGTCAGCATACCTCCCAGCGACCCTCCGACAACCAGGGGAATATGACGAATACCAAGGTGGTCGGTCAGGCATTTTTGTAAACACACCATATCGCCAGCGGTAATGGCTGGGAAAGATCCGCCATAACGTCGCCCGGTCTTCGGGTTGATGCTGCCGGGACCGGTAGTGCCATAGCAACTTCCGAGAAGATTACTGCACACAATGTAGTCACGTTGCGGATCCAGCGTGCGACCGGGACCCAGGAGTCCCGGCCACCAGCTATCAACATCGGCCGAGCCGGTTAGCGCATGGTTCACAATGACCGCATTGTCCCGGTTGCTGTTGAGTTGCCCCCATGAACGCCAGGCCACGCGGACATCATCCAGACACTCTCCGCAATCGAGCTCGAACGGTTGCTTAACGGGAAACGTGCAGGTTTCCGGCGAGATCCATGCCTCAAACCTGTCCATCAGGCGACCTTGCCTACCCCGAGCCGGTCAAACGCACTAGAAAAATCGGCCTTGATATCCTCGATGTGCTCGATTCCCACCGAAACGCGGATCAGGTCTGATTTCACCCCGGCGGCCAGCTGTTCGGCCGTACTCAGTTGCTGATGCGTGGTAGACGCGGGGTGGATCACCAGGGTCTTGGCATCGCCCACATTGGCGAGATGGCTGGCAAGTTTTACCGAATTGATGAAAATGCGGCCGGATGCCTCCCCCCCATGGAGACCGAACGACAGCACTGCGCCGTAGCCATGCTGAAGATAGCGTGTCGCAAGATGGTGCGACGGATGCCCGGCCAGTCCCGGATAGTTTACCCAAGCCACGGCAGCTTGCTGTTGCAGCCAGCGGGCCAATTCCAGAGCATTGTCCACATGCCGTTGCACGCGCAGCGACAGCGTTTCCAGACCCTGGAGTAACAAGAAGGCATTGAACGGTGACAGAGCCGGACCTATATCACGCAGCCCTTCGACGCGCGCCCGGACGATGAAGGCGATATTTCCGAAATCACTACCGGCGCCAAACGCTTCCCAGAAGTTGAGGCCATGATATCCCGGCGACGGCTCCGTAAACAACGGAAACCGCCCGTTACTCCAGTCGAAGCAACCGGCATCGATGATGACGCCACCAATGGAATTGCCGTGCCCACCAATCCACTTCGTGGCCGAAGCGACCACAATGTCGGCACCGTGCTCGAACGGGCGGCACAGGTAACCACCGGCACCGAACGTATTGTCCACGACCAGCGGTACACCATGTTTCTTGGCGATGGCCGACAGGGCCTCGAAGTCGGGAACATCGAAGCCGGGATTACCGATGGTCTCCACATAGATGGCCCGGGTATTGTCGTCGATCGCCACTTCAAAGGATTCCGCTTGGCTGACGTCCGCGAAACGTACATCGATACCAAGGCGTGGAAGGGTCACCTTGAACTGGTTGTAGGTACCGCCGTAGAGCGAACCCGAACTCACGATGTTGTCACCGGCCCGGGCGAGCGTGGTGATGGTGATGAACTGCGCGGCTTGTCCACTTGCGGTAGCGAGTGCAGCCACACCACCTTCGAGAGCGGCAATGCGTTTTTCGAAAACATCGGTGGTCGGATTCATGATCCGGGTGTATATATTTCCGAATTCCTGCAAGGCGAACAGGCGCGCGCCATGCTCTGCATCGGCAAAAGTGTAGCTGGTGGTCTGATAGATAGGTACGGCGCACGCGTGTGTGCCGGGTGCCGGCTCCTGTCCGGCGTGTACTTGCAGTGTTGCAAATCGATAGTTGCTCTCGGTCATGATCTTCATCCTCTTTGCAAGCGCTGGGGTGCGCATCAGCGTGGACGGCCGTGTGGCCGGGGTTGCGCCCTGGGTCCGGCACGCTGCGAGAGGTGAGATACGAATACAAAAAAACCGCAGCGGCGTTTGCCAGTGCGGGTTGGAATAAGCGGGGATATAGCCTAGCCAGATATCAGCTGCGACGACTCCCGTACTCCGCACGGGCTGGGGGGCTGATGCACATACACTGTGCCACCCAGATGGTGACGCATGCAGACAGCCGGGTGTGCGGAAGACTCAAGTTCATGTCGTCGATTCTTACCCGGGCACAGACTATTTGTCAATGCTCAGCCTTATCCAATATGAAATGAGTCTGAAGCTGGAAGCAGAACCGTTCATGATGGGGAGATGAAAACCATCATGAAACTCGAAGACTTAACGACCATTGAGCAACTCAGGGCGTTCCTGGCAGACCCTCGGCAGTGGCCTTTTAAGCCATAATTTGACCAGGACGACGGCAACCGTTGAATGCAGTGAGCAGGGGTCAGATTCCCCTACCTAACCCTATCTCGCCAGGAATAAGGGGAAATCCATTGTTCTCGTTAGCCATTCGCCTGATGAACGACCCAGGTACGTAAAAGCGACCGAGTACCGTACCGCCAGTAGGCCGTAGCAGGCTTCAAAGCAAAGTGTGCCGAGCTGTATATCCGCCTGTGGGCGGCCAAGGTGCCTGGTAATCCAAGACTGCCTGCATAACCATAGTGTTATGCCTAATCCGCTCTACATTCTTTCAGCACCTTCAAGACACGAGGAAACGATTCGCAAAAGTCGCTTCTTGGCCCACGCTGTACATGTCGATTCTGTCGACGCCGCCATGACATGGCTGGCCCAGACCCGTGATGCGGCCGCAACACACAATTGTTGGGCTTACCGGATCGGTTCGTACTATCGCTTTGACGATGACGGCGAGCCGGGTGGTAGTGCCGGCCGACCGATACTGCAGGCGATTGACGGGCAACACTGCGCTGAGACGGTAGTGATAGTGACGCGCTGGTTCGGTGGTACCAAGCTCGGCGTAGGTGGGCTGGTGAGGGCTTATGGAGGAACGACCGCAGAATGCCTGCGTCATGCCAAACGCCACCTGCAAGTGCAATACCGGCACCTGAACCTGCGCTGTGAGGCCTCCAAGCTGGCGCAATTGCACGCCCGTTGCAGCCATTTCGAAGCACAGCTCGGTTCTCCGGACTGGCAAGAGAACCGGGTTGAAATCGATATCAGCATTCCGGAAAAAAACTTTACTGAATTCTCAGAATGGTTCGCCAACCTCACCCGTGGCCATGGTCGCAGCAGGGATATCACAACCCACCGTCACAAATTCCCCAGTGATCCGAACACCCACTCATCGGCTTGATTCGGAAAACTCTGTGTGCTTCCATCCCAAAGCCGCCACTGGGCAAGCCCATAAAAGTCGACCTTGGGGAAGGCTGGGGCCAGTTCTGTCATGTACGCGGGGATATTTTGCCTTGACCTTATCCCTTCCACCATGGCTATACTTCGATGCGAATCAATCTCTTT
>CAYOLM010000016.1:0-14267 GCA_964404785.1 uncultured Mizugakiibacter sp. | reverse complement strand
ACGAATGGCTCGAGTACCATGCACCCCGGAGCAAATCTCCGGAACCTGTCAGTTAGAATAGAAAGAGACTTCCCGCTACCAGTGATCCCGATGGTCATGATGGTATTTACCTGCGTCAATATAAAGAGAAGTCTCCATGAGTACGGTAACCCGTGGCGTTGCTTTGGCGAAGATTGAGTTTTCGATATGCACCATAGATGCCGTTGGCCACGGGCAGCGGTATTGGGGGTACGATCTACAACTGTGGAGGCTCCAATGAATCCATCTCTGATTGAAATTGCCTGTCCACACTGCGCGGCTATTAACCGGGTACCACAAGACAAGCTCGAAAATCTACCTCATTGCGGCAAATGCCATCAAGCCCTGTTCGACGGCCACCCCGTTACCCTGACCGAGGCTAATTTTGACAATCTAACTGGCCGTACCGGGATTCCTGTAGTGGTCGATTGCTGGGCCGCCTGGTGTGGTCCCTGTCGAATGTTCGCGCCGGTTTTTGCGCAGGCGGCGCAACAACTCGAACCCCGCTTGCGATTCGCCAAGCTGGATACCGAGGCCCACACCGCCACCGCAGCCCGCCTCGGCATTCGTAGCATCCCCACCTTGATAGCATTCCGCATGGGTAAAGAGGTGGCGCGCCTGTCCGGGGCCATGCCCCTGCCCCAATTCACCTCGTGGCTGCAACAGCAGGGTTTGCTTTAACCTGACAGGTGCTCAGAACCAGCGCCGCCAAAGCCAAGGAAAAGCCATCAGGGTGAGGGATACGAGCGCCAGCAGGTACACATCATCAATCAGAAAACTCACGACCATCAAACCGATTCCGGCAAACAGAGCTGGAAACTGTCCCTGGCGCTTGCCATAGATAAAAAACCCCACCCCGATCGAGCCGTAAATGGTGCTCCACAGAATTACCGAGGTGGAAAACATTCGCGTCTCCTGCATGGCCATCCGTCATGGCTTGGACAGTCTATTGCGTACATCGTTCCACCTTCCCCCGATGCTAAATTACCGCAACCGGCAACCCCGCTATGATGGGTGCATCTCGCCATACCAGGTGTCTTGCCATGCTTGCCTATCGTTTTCCCGTACTGATTGCTCTGTTGAGTATTTTGCTGCTTTTGCTAACCATTTTTTGGGTGGCCTGGGCACGCGTCCGCTACGGGGTAAAAGCACCCGCTGTTAGTGGGCACCCCACCTTCGAACGGATTTATCGTATCCAGATGAATACGCTTGAGGCCGTAGTCTTACTGCTACCCGTACTCGGACTAGCCGCCTGGTTCGGCAATCCACGAATCGCCGGGGGCTTGGGAACCATCTGGTTGCTCGCGCGGATCGCTTACCTGCTGACCTACGTCCGTGACCCAGCCAGTCGGGGACCCGCCTTCACCATTGCCGGTCTGGCCCAGCTCGCGCTGCTGATTCAAGCTGCCATGGCCTTGTTCAGCTACGTTCCCCACTGAGTCCGGTTGGCAGTCGGCCCCAGCTTGCTCAATAGCGGATCGTCTTCACCAACAATCGCTTGGCGATCTCGCCATGGAGCCGGCCGATGGCTCTTGCCAGGTGCAGCATCACGAAGAACAGTAGTACCCCCAGCACAAACAGGAATGGGGCTACCCAGAGCGACGGTACATAGTGGATACTGCCCATATCGATCTGGAACAGGTTCGCGTCGAACAGCGCGCCGAGCAGGGGGCCGAAAGCAAGCGAAAAAGCAAAGCTCAGCCCGCTCACGATCAGGGTGAAATAGATCACCCCGAGCGGCAACATCAGCAACATGTAGAACAGACTTCCCCAGGTACGTGGATCGGTAAACATCGCCCCAATCCGTCGTAAAATCGTCATATCCCTCCTCGCCGGAGCAAGCCGTCTCGGCATCCGTACGCCCAGCATGGTTTCCACGATCCGGCCTTCTACCAGCGCCAGAATACGCACGCTACCCAGGAACAGGATCACGAAGGGAATGCCGATAATCAAGATTGCCAGACCCAGGCTCAGGCTGGTTCCGGTCACTACCCAGGTGAAATAGAACACCCCGGTAGCCAGAGCCAGAAGCATGTAGAACAACGCACCGTAAGTATGGGGGTCAGCCGCCACCGCAAAAAAGCGACCTATTCCCCGGTGCGTGCGGGTCACCGATGGCGGATGCAAGGCCCGCTGCACCCGTACCTCGGTATCACGGTAAATATCCGCTACTTCCTCAGGGGCACCGTAGCTGCCAGCAACCCGTTCCAGCATAGCCAGTTCGGTTTCATGGGGATTTTCCGCCAGTTCCGAGCGCAGATGTTCCTCGGCATCATAGAGGGCATCCTGGATCAGCGCCGGGTCTGCTCCAGCAAGCGCCCGGTGCAATTGCTGCAAATACTCTTCGATCGTCTTGGGTGTATTCATGAGGGTGTTTCCTGCAGAAGATCATCTACAAACCGACAGGTCGAAACCCAGGCCGTACGCCATTCAGCGAGAACCTGCCGCCCCAATTCGGTAATCCGGTAGTAACGTCGTGGTGGACCGCTGTGAGAAGGCCGGATTTCACTCTCCGCCAGTCCCGTCGCATCCAGATTACGTAGCACCGGATACAGAGCACTTTGCTTGCCGCGCAACACCCCCGCCCCTTCTTCGAGACGTTTGGCAATCTGATAGCCATACATGGGCGCGGCGCTTTCAGCCAGCACTGCCAGCAACACCAAAGCGGTCAGACCACTGGCCAGTTCTTTCTGGAACTTGCGTACATGGACATCGGCAATGGTGGAACAGTCAGTCATGAAAAGAATACTAGTACTAACTTCTCTATAGTGCATAGGCCATTAGTCATAGCAACTATTTTTGCATAGGTCTCAACTTTGTCATCCGAGCGTGGTTCAATAGCCAACAGCCGATACGCTAGTCTCTTAAGCTCACGGTCGCTGCCAAGCTTTCCCAGTCACTCGGAATGTAACGCTACTGTCCATTTGCCAATCATCCTCGCGGAGAGTTCACTTATGCACACCCCATCCCATGCTGTCCTCCGCTGGCTAATCACCAGCCTTGCCCTGCTGCTCCTCACCAGCATGGGCACACCCCCTGCCATGGCCTCCGCACTCCAAGTAAAAGCCGCAGCTCCGGTTCGCCATGTCTTTGTGATCGTGCTCGAGAATCAACCCTTTCAGGCTAGTTTTGGCGAGCAATCTCCGGCCCCTTATCTGGCCCGGGTACTGCCCGCGAAAGGGGCGCTGCTCAAGCGGTATTACGCTATCGGCCACTACAGCCTGGACAACTACATTGCCCTGATTAGCGGCCAGGCCCCCAATACCGCTACCCAGGACGATTGCCACATCTACAGCAACTTCAAACTGCGCTCCACCAAGCAACCCGGGGCCTACGGACAAGCGTTAGGCAAGGGCTGTGTCTACCCTTCCTGGGTCCAGACCGTAGCCAATCAACTGCAGGCCAAGGGCGATACCTGGAAAGGCTACTTCGAGGATATGGGCAAGGATCCCAGTCGTGAATCGGCAAGCTGCGCCCACGTTCCAATTGGAGCCAAAGACTGGACCGAACATGCCACGGCCAAGGACCAGTACGCCGCCAAGCACAACCCATTCATCTACTTTCATTCGATCATCGACGATCAGGCCAGCTGCAATGCCCATGTGGTCAACCTGAACTTGCTACAAGCTGACCTGCGGTCGATCCAGACAACGCCCAACTATTCGTTCATTGTTCCCAATCTCTGCCATGACGGCCATGACGCACTCTGTGCCAACGGCCAGCCTGGCGGACTGGTTGCGGTCAACCAGTTCTTAAAAATCTGGGTACCGAAGATTCTCGCTGCTCCCGCTTTCCGCAAGAACGGTCTGCTGCTGATTACTTTTGATGAAGGCAGCGCAAGCGATGGCCAGGCCTGTTGCCATGAGATGAAACTTCCGGGTGGCCCCAAACCGGGCCGCCTCGGCCCGGGTGGTGGCCGTATCGGTGCCGTGGCTTTGTCGCCTTTTATTCATCCAGATACTGTATCGGAAGTCCCCTACAATCATTATTCATTTCTGCGCACGGTCGAGGACTTCTTCGGACTCTCGCACCTTGGCTATGCCGCCGCCCCGGGTCTGCAGCCATTCGGTCGCGATATATTCACTGGGGAGTACCGAAAAAAACCGTGACTAACAGACCGCATACACAAGTTACCGTATGAGCAACGCGCAGCCGACAGCACACTCGCTGCGCGTAGTAGGTTTTTCCAGCTGTCCTGTCGTACCCTGCGTAACATCTCGCAGAGTACACAGCCATGTTCCAGCGAATATTTCCGGGTCATGCCAGCTTCCAAATCGTACTTGCAGTGGGTCTGACATTGCTACTCGGTGGCGTCAGCTTGGCCCAACCGGTAACTATGCAGGCACTACTGAGGACGACCACAGCGAAGGACTGGCGGCCCCTGGATCCTTCCAGAACCCTGATTATGCAACTGCCCCAGGGACGAGTCGTAATCGAACTGGCCCCAGCCTTTGCCCCGCAACATGTCGCCAACATTGAAACCCTGGTCCAGGCCCATTATTTCGATGGACTGAGTATCAACCGGGTGCAGGACAACTTTGTCGTCCAATGGGGGGATCCGCATGCGGATCAGCCTAAACAGGCCCGGATCCTCCCCGACCATCTGCACCGCCCACTCCCTGCCGAGTACAGCCGGACCGCCCGGGGGCTACCCTTCACCGCACTGGTCGACCCGGATAGCTATGCCGCCCGAACTGGCTTTAGCATGGGCTTGCCGGTGGCTCGGAATACCGCGGACACCCGCACCTGGCTGGTGCATTGCTACGGCATGGTCGGAGTCGGCCGCGACAACCCGCCGGACACCGGCAACGGTTCTGAACTCTATGTGGTTATCGGTCAGGCCCCACGTCAACTCGACCGCAATATCACCCTGGTGGGTCGCGTCGTCGAGGGCATGCCCCTGCTCGCCGCCCTGCCTCGGGGCCATGGCCCGATGGGCTTTTATCGCCACGCAATCCAACGCACACCGATTCTGAGCCTGCGGCTGGCCGCAACGCTTGCTCCGCCACAACGACCGCATCTGCAAGTGCTGCGCACCGAGACCTCGGCATTCCGCCACCTGATCGCCATCCGCCGCCATCGTAGCGATACCTGGTATGTACGTCCGGCCAACCGCATCAATGTCTGCAATGTACCGCTACCGGTTCGTGACAACACGCCTAAACCTGACCATCCATGATGAATGCGGGTACGAGCATACTGTGGCCAGGGATCGCGCGCCACGCAAACTACCCTGCCCGGTTCTGATGGCGCTGCTGGCAACGTCCTTGGTGAAACCCTGATGTCTTATAGATGACATTTATGGCTCTAAGGCGGACACCGGCTCCGCCTCAGCGGTTAGTCTGCCGCTTGATTTCCTGAGGAATCTTGGCCAACACCTTCATACCCTGCTGGACCTCTGGATCACGAATCATCCGCAGCAGGCCGGAAAACCCACCCCGACGAGCCTTATCACTCTCGGCATGAACAACCTGATCGAGTGAGCGCAGCAGTACCACCCCAAACCTGAGCAGATCAATAAAACTATCCTCTCCATCCTGAAGATTTGTATGCACCAAGTCAGCTGCCATGTCGTCGATATCGACACTTCTGAGCAACATGTCGAACTGTGAGCTGAGATCACGTAACCTACGAAAGGTGCCGTCTTTTCTCAAGGAGGACGCTGTCTCCAAAACCTCCCTGAGGACTTCATCCGCTTCGGTATCCGCCCAAATCTTCCCCAGTCTCACACTAAGCTCGGTCAGATCACCGGCCAGGTATTTTTCAGCAAAACGTGCCAGTTCAGAGAGTCCACTCAATATCTGATCAATCAAGTGGGCATGTCCCTGCAACCTCTGCCAAGGCACATCCTGTGCCAGCTCGATCCAGTGTTTGAGCAGAGGTATTAGCTGTTCAGCCGATTCGGCAACAAACTCGGCATTATCACGCACCGTACGCAGCAGACCTGCACGACGCATGGCATCCAAGGCCGCGAAGGATTCATCGAGAAGCGCCGGCAAGTCGTAGCGGGCAAACCAATCCCCACCCCGGACCATGGCATCACTCAGGGCCCCCTGAGTGCCACTGGGCAAACCTTCGGTCAACAGAAAAGCCATATCACCCAGCCGGGCAAGGCCTTGCAACTGTTGCGGGGTCAATGCCGAAGGAACTACCGCAGCCTCAACCGCGGGAGAATTCACTGCTTCCGTCACGGGTCACCTCCTATCAGATGTTCGTTGCAAACACAGTAGGTCACGCTGCGGGCAGCAAACGTTCACCAAGCAGTTGCGAGAAATCCAGACCCCAATCGGGTATCTTGCCCTTGTTGCGGAAGAACAGGTTCTTGTATTGCATCTTCAACAGATAGTGCACGTGGCCCATACGCAGCACCTGCTCAGGTCCTCCATACCAACTGTTCGAACGGATGTAGAAGGCCTGATTCCCTCCCATGTCGCCAATACAATACACCACCGGCTGCAGCGGCTGATCAGCCGTTTCTGCATCCATGCGCCCCATTTCCTTGGCAATCTGTCTGGCGACGATGGTGCACTGCTGGTGTCCGATTGCACCGAGCTTGGGCACTGTAACAGCGGCCGCATCACCAGCGGCAAACACGTTGGGATACTTTGGATTACGCATCAACAGGTCGGTGACGATAAAACCTTCGCTATCGCTGATCGGTAGGTCACGTAGAAAATCGTGGGCCCGCCAGTCTGGAAAGACAATCTTCAACTCGGCTTCTAGACTGCTGCCATTGGCGAACTCGATCCCATCCTGGGTGATTCGAGTGATGTCCTTGACATTATTTACATAGTTAAAGCCCATGCCCCCGGCGATGGAAAGAAGCTGACCAACCACTTTCTCACCGGCATCTTCAGCAATCATCTCCGCCGGCGTAGTCACAGTGATCTTGCTCGGACCGCCCATGCCATGCTGTTTGAGCCAGGTTGCCATAGAAAGCATGACTTCTACTGGAGGACCCTCGCAAGCTGCCAGTGCATTGGGAATACTCCCACCCGGCCAAGGCTCCAGACCCTTGGCTCCATCGCCCTGATGAAATTGTGCCGAACCGATCACTATCGGACCCCCTTTGTAATCGTGAGCAAGGAAGCGTCGTAGCTGATTACCAGAATACAAATCGCAAACAGTGTGGCCAAATTTGGCGAATCCTTCGACCCGGTCAAAGGCAAGCCGATTGCCCAGAGCAACGACCAGGTAATCGTAATGAATCGATTCCATCGCCGACCCGGGGCGTTCGCTAGGAATATAATCAATACGCTTGGCATCGACATCCAGCGCCTCGACGTCGGCTTGAATATACTCAATGTTGTCATCATCCAAAGTGCTAGGCAGATCCATGCGCAATGACTTGGACGGATCCCGGTTCTCAAATACTTCAGCCGGTATGTTGGGAATAAAGAGTAGATAGTTTTTCCGGTCAATCACGGTGATATCAACCGTATCGCCACAATAACGACGTATTTCCTGTGCACTCCCCAGACCGGCGAAATTTCCACCCAGAACGACTACCTTCGGCTTGGCCATGACATCCTTCCTCCCGATTACTCATGGGGAATAGTGAACCCAGCTCCGGCAAGCACCAACAGCCACGTAACCCCATGCATTGAACCTGGAAACCGAATGTGGAACCTCATCCTGCCGGACATCCCATTCCCCGGACCATATATGCTGAAACACTGTTACGACTATTTGCTACCGATGTCAAATAGTTGTGGGCAGGCCCATCTGTTGTACCCACGGGTTTGAGCTACATGAGCCACAATCGATAGCGACGATACTTAGAACGGACCCAGACCAAACGATCTTTGGACCAGAAATGAGTAATCCGAATTCAACAATCATAAATATAGATTATTGATTTACAATGATTAGATCTAAGTTTTGCTACATGCCAGTAACCATTGCTATTTTTCGTCCAGTGAGCCGGTTGCCAATGAAGCTAAGTGTCAGGTTGGAAAGTCCCTCGACCGAGATGCTGTGCACCGAATTGCCCAGCACGCTGTACCCCGAGATGACACATGGCTACGCGTGCAACGATCTTTCTGTTGCCGCAGAGGTCCATCAGTTTCTACCAGGGTCACGGCAACAATAGGGGATTCTTAAAGGACAGCGGTGGTCATTGCGACCTGTACTATGCAACGATCCACTGCATCACGAGACTGCCAATGCTACGCAACCAGACCTGAATTTTGTACTACTTGCTTAAACCCTTCCTCAGCTCATGTCACCCACATTCAAGGCCCGTCTCGAAATCCACTTCAGCGTGTTGCTGTGGGGTTTCACCGCAATTCTCGGCAAACTGATCACCCTCAATGCCTTACCTTTGGTGTGGTGGCGAATGCTACTGGTCAGTGCCACGCTGTTGTTACTGCGCCGGGTGCGCCAGACACTGCGTGCCATGTCCCCGCGCCTGCTGGCCGCTTATGCCGGAATCGGGATTATCGTCTCCCTGCACTGGCTCACCTTCTATAGCGCGGTCAAGCTTGCCAATGCTTCGGTGGCCGCCACCTGCATCGCGCTGGCACCGGTGTTTCTGGCTTTTATCGAACCCGTGCTAGCGCGGCGACGGTTCGATCTACGTGAACTCCTACTGGGTCTGACCGTAATTCCAGGTGTAGCCCTGGTCGTCGACGGCGTCCCTTCCGGGATGCGCCTAGGCGTCGCAGTCGGTATCACCTCAGCCGTGCTGGTGGCAATTTTTGGCGCACTCAACAAGCGCCTGATTCAGCATGCCGATCCACTTGCCATTACCGGGCTGGAACTTGGCGCCGGGGCGATCTTCCTCGGCTTGCTGGCACCATGGGTTCCCCACACGGGGGCGGCTTTACCCCTACCGGATGCGCATGATGCCCTATTGCTTTTGATCCTCGCCTATGTCTGCACCATGCTTCCCTTCACCTTGTCGCTGAATGCATTGCGGCACTTGAGCGCCTTCAGCGTACAAATGACCATAAATCTCGAGCCGGTCTATGCCATAGTGCTGGCCATACTAATTCTGCATGAGCAGCACCAACTGGATCTGCAGTTTTACACCGGGGTCGTACTGATTCTTGGTGCTGTTTTTGCCCAGCCATTGCTGTGGCGCTCCCACCAAGCTGCACGATCCTGAGCCTGCCGACGAATCATAATATCCTCACTGGATTCCCGCCTACGCGGGAATCACGAGAAGGGGCGATGCAAGACCATTCAGCCCGGCATCCCGAACGCCCCATTTGCGTCATCCCGAGCATAGACCCAGGATCCATAGAGCGGTCGTGGCAACGGGATTAGCCGTCTTCTGCCGGAGCCGATTGGAAAGGCCGAAGGCCCACCGCAGGCGAGCGGAAGCTTGTTGCTCTGGCCACCGGGTGTCTGTCAATAGTGGAGAGCGCAGAGCTGCGTCACGAGAAACTTATTCAGACTCAATCTAACTTGAGAAGAGACCGCGCCTCAGCGGAGATGTACCATATTTCAGGATGTCACCCGCGACCAAAAAGACTTGACATCATCCATGAAATGATGCGCTTGCGGCGAATGCACGGCTGTACCGGCCTTCTCGAAACTATCGTCCAGGCGTTGCAGAAGTTCACGCTGCTCCTTACTCAAGCGTACCGGGGTTTCCACCAGGAAATGGCAAATCAGATCACCCATGACACCACCTCGTACCGATTTGACTCCACGACCACGCAAGCGGATTGTCTGTCCGGTCTGGGTCTCCGGCGCAACAGTAATCGATACTTCACCTTCCAGTGTGGGTACGGCAATCCCCGCACCTAGTGCCGCCTGGGCAAACCGGATGGGAACTTCGCAATGCAGGTCACGGCCATCACGATGGAAGATAGCATGAGGCCGCACTTGCACCTCAACATACAGGTCTCCGGACTGAGTCCCCGCAGGTCCTGCTTCACCCTGCCCGGTAAGGCGGATACGGTCGCCCTCGCTCACTCCGGCTGGAATCCGTACCGATAGCGTCCGTTTGCGCTCGATACGGCCTTCACCATGACAACGCCGACAAGGGTCCTTGATCGCCTGGCCACTACCGCCACACTGTGGACAGGCCTGCTGGACCGAAAAAAAACCGTTTTGCATACGTACTTGACCTACCCCTCCGCAGGTCGAACAACGTGCCAGCTTGCCATTCGCCGAACCGCTGCCGTGACAAGCCTCACAGGCAACCAGACTCGGGACTTCGATATCCTTGTCGCAACCGAATACCGCCTCTTCCAGATCCAGATCGAGTAGGTAGCGTAAATCACTACCACGGCGTGTCCGTCCACCCCCTCCACCAAAAATATCCGAAAAAATATCTCCAAAGACATCGCCCATATCAGCGAAGCCTCCTCCCTTACCCACTTCAAAGGCAGCATGGCCGTGCTGATCGTACTGGCTACGGCGTTGAGCATCACAAAGAACCTCGTAAGCCTCCTTACCCTCCTTGAAGCGATCCTGTGCCGCCGGATCATCCGGGCAACGGTCAGGATGGTATTTCATAGCCAGGCGACGAAAAGCCTTCTTAATCTCAGCCCCGTTAGCGTCGCGAGCGACTCCCAGCACTTCGTAGTAGTCGCGTTTACTCATAAATGCCGTCCGGCGCCGATAACCTGATGATGAAGATGAGCGCTTCGCATTACGAAGCGCTCATCAAGTTGCCATTTCTTGCTAGCGATATCTGTCACTTTTTTTCATCATCCTTGACCTCGGTGAATTCGGCGTCGACCACATCCTCGGTTCCCGCTGTACCGGCAGGATCGGCCGATTCAGGACCACCGCTGGCCTCAGCCCCTGCTGCAGAAGCCGCTGCCGCATGCAACGATTGGGATGCCTGCTCGAGAGCCTGAGTACGTGATTCGATGGCATCCTTGTCATCACCCTTCATCACCTTCTCCAGTTCAGCCAGTGCCTGTTCAATACCAGCGATTTGTTCGCTGGGGATCTTGTCACCATTTTCCTTAATTGCGCTGCGGGTCGCATGCACCATCTGATCGGCCTTGTTACGAACCACAACGAGTTCCTGGAACCTCTTGTCATCTTCGCGGTGAGCCTCGGCATCTTGCACCATGCGCTCGATTTCGCTCTCGTCCAGTCCGGAACCGGCCTTGATCTCGATCTTCTGCTCTCGGCCGGTATTTTTGTCCTTGGCCGATACATGCAGAATGCCGTTGGCGTCGATGTCGAAGGTTACCTCAACCTGCGGCATGCCACGTGGAGCAGACTGGATACCGGTGAGATCGAACTTGGCCAGTGACTTGTTGTACTGCGCCTGGTCACGCTCACCCTGCAAAACATGCACGGTAACCGCAGCCTGGTTATCTTCTGCGGTAGAGAAGGTTTGCGCGGCGCGTGTCGGGATCGTAGTGTTCTTGTCGATAATTTTGGTGAACACCCCACCCAGGGTTTCGATGCCTAGTGACAAAGGGGTCACATCGAGCAACAGAACATCCTTGACGTCACCGGATAGCACCGCACCCTGCACCGCTGCACCCACGGCCACCGCTTCATCCGGATTCACATCCTTACGGGGATCCTTGCCAAAAAAGTCCTTTACAGCCTCCTGCACCTTGGGCATGCGGGTCATACCGCCAACTAAAATCACCTCGCTGATATCACCGACACTCATACCGGCATCCTTCAGCGCCGTGCGACAAGGTGTAATCGTGCGCTTGACCAGATCACCCACCAGCGCTTCGAGCTTGGCCCGGGTAAGCTTGATGTTCAGATGCTTGGGACCGGATGCATCAGCCGTAACATACGGAAGATTCACTTCGGTTTGCTGGGCACTGGACAGTTCTATCTTGGCTCGCTCGGCAGCATCTTTCAAACGCTGTAGCGCCAGCGGGTCTTTACGTAAATCGATGCCCTGCTCCTTCTGGAACTCCTCGACCAGATAATCGATCACGCACATGTCAAAGTCTTCACCACCGAGGAAGGTGTCACCATTAGTGGCCAACACTTCAAACTGCTTCTCACCATCTACCTCGGCAATTTCGATGAGCGACACGTCAAAGGTGCCACCACCTAGATCGTATACGGCAATCTTGCGATCTCCACCCTTCTTATCCAGACCATAGGCCAGGGCCGCTGCGGTTGGCTCATTGATAATGCGCTTGACATCCAAACCGGCAATCTTGCCAGCATCCTTGGTGGCCTGGCGCTGACTGTCATTAAAATAGGCCGGCACCGTGATAACTGCCTCGGTAACCGCCTCACCAAGATAATCCTCAGCTGTTTTTTTCATTTTTATCAGCACCTTGGCTGATATCTCTGGAGGTGCCATCTTGCTACCATCAGCAGTTTCTGCCCAAGCATCGCCATTGCTGTGCTGGATGATTTTGTAGGGCACCATATGCAGATCCTTCTGTACCTCAGCGTCAGTGAACTTACGCCCTACCAACCGCTTGATGGCATAAAAGGTGTTCTTGGGGTTGGTGACGGCCTGACGCTTAGCGGGTGCCCCAACCAGAATCTCACCGTCTTTGGTAAAAGCGACGATGGACGGCGTGGTACGGTCGCCTTCCGCGTTTTCGATGACACGCGTCGTGGTGCCATCCATGATCGCGACACACGAATTGGTCGTGCCTAGATCAATGCCAATGATTTTACTCATGATGTCAGCTCCGAAAAATGGGGTGGCGGCCAGGCCGCCTTGTAAGTCTGAATGGGGGTGAGCAGGTCTCGATTCAAGCGTCGTCAGCTTCCCGTGCCACGGAAACCAGGGCTGGGCGCAGCAGTCGTTCATTGAGCATATAGCCCTTCTGCAACACTCCGACCACCGTGTTCGGCTCGGTGTTTGGAGCATCTACCATATTCATGGCTTGGTGGCGGTCGGCATCGAAGGGTTCACCCTGAGGATCAATCTCAACCAGACCATGGCTGGCCATCATTTTGTTCAACTCTTTCAGCGTCAGTGCCATACCCTTATGCAAGGCTGTCACATCCGTGTCCTGCATCGCCACACCGCGTTGCAAGCTGTCACACACCGGAAGCAGATCCGCTAGTAAACGCTCGTTAGTAAAGCGACGGGCCTGTTCCAGATCACGGTGCAAGCGCTTGCGCTGATTTTCGATCTCGGCATGCTCACGTAGTAGCGTTTCTCGTGCCTCAGCTAGTTCCGCCTCAACTTCAGCAAGGCGGGCAGCCAATTCATCGGCCGTGCCGGGGGTCATTTCCTGCCCCGTCTCGTCAGAACCGGTAGTTTGATTTCCCATTGAAAAAATCCGCAATCAAGCGAACCTGCAAGCAGGCTCGGTAAAGTGAAAAGTACATCGCCCGTGCGGGTTATGAGGTCGAAACGACGCGATTCAAGGCCTCATTAAGCATATCCGCACTTGTTTGGACCACCTGAATGACCCGATCGTAATCCATACGCGTGGGTCCAATCACCCCAATACTACCCAGAGGACGCTCCCCAACACCGTACGAGGCCGTAACGATGCTACACCCGGACAGTGCCGCATACCCCGACTCTTCACCAATAAACATACGCAAGCCCTGGGCCTGAGAGCACCGATCGAGCAGATCCAGTAATTCCCGCTTTTGTTGAAAGGCGGCAAACAGATCGCGTAGATGCTGCATATCCGTCATCCCATCGGAGCCGAGCAGATTGACCTGCCCACTCACCACAACATCCGGTTTAGCACTGGCCAACTCGGAGAAAGCACCTTCCGCGGCCTCCACGGCTTGTCCCAGAGCACTGCGCAAAGCGCTATCGGCAGCTCGTAAGTCGACCATGATACGTTGACGAATCTCATTGAGATTCAAGCCATCGAACTCGATATTGAGTACCCGTGCCGCCTGTTCCAACTCAGCCGACGTGGGGCGCTTGTGCATCTGCAGAACCCGGTTCTGGATTTGTTGATTGGCGAACACCAACACTACCAGCACCCGTTCATCGGGCAGGGCTATGAATTCAATATGCCGGATCGGCAGCTCATCCTCACGCGGTACCGTCACTACGCCGACAAAATGGGTCATTGCCGAAAGCAGCGAGGACATGTTAGTAGCCAGATCCCTACCTTCACCTGAACGTGGCACCTCACGTTGCAGGCGGGCAATATCCTCATGTGGGAGAGGCTTCAACTCGATCAGGCTGTCGACAAAAAAACGTAGTCCTTTGCCCGTCGGGATACGCCCGGCTGAAGTGTGGGGCGAGGCGACCAAGCCGGCATCTTCCAAATCAGCCATGATGTTACGGATGGTGGCGGCACTGACATGCAGACCCGATGACCGCGCCAGGGTTCGCGATCCGACCGGCTCACCAGCATTCAGGTATT
>CAYOLM010000015.1:5257-15483 GCA_964404785.1 uncultured Mizugakiibacter sp. | reverse complement strand
CACAATTTTGATGACTCTTTGTGCGTTCGCTTTTTAGCGTGCCCTGATAACGTGGGTACCCATGACTTCACACGCGATGGCCCAGATGAACCCCACCCATTCGCGGGCTACCGCTGTGCAAACCTGCACCTTCAGTTTGCCTCGTCCCAGCAGGTGCGTGTAACGCCCACACAAGCGTTTCTGTGCCTTCCAGGCGATGGCCTGAACTTCACTGGAACACTTTTCCGCCCGCCGCTGTAGATGCGCAGTTTTGCGAGCCGGGAATCGGTAACACCAACCCGACTCGATCAACACGCGCCTGGCATGCCCGTTGCCCGTCTTGGTGATGCCGCCCTGGCGGCGCGTTGGACCGCTGGAGGTTTCACTCGGCACCAGGCCCAGGAAACTCATCAATTGTCGTGGCGAATCAAATCGGGTGATGTCGCCAAGCTCGGCCATGATCGTCATCGCGGTAATCAGCTTGACGCCCCGCAAGGCCATCAAGGCTTCAACAACAGGAGCCAAACTCCAGTTCTCCAGGGCTTTTTCCATCTCTCGTTCCAATCCGGCGACACGAGCTTCGGCCTGCTTGACCGCCTCCACGTATTCCTGAAAAACAATCTGTTGCACCGCAATGTCAAATTTCAGCCCTTCCAACCAGCGAAAGTGTGCCTGCGTCCAGCGACTTCTCCCGCTCGCATAAATCCGCGCGTAGCGGAGCAAAAAGGCATTCAAACGCTGTTTGATGGCTCGCTCCAGACCTTTCATGTCTTCGCGTGCCCGCGTCAGATCACGCATCGCCTCCTGCTCCTGATCAGGCACCCAGACCGGCGTGAGTTCGCCCGCTCTATCCAGCCGACTGAGCTTTTCACTATCGCGCCGATCGGTCTTCACCCGATCGCCCGGCTTGCTCGGAATCAGTGACGGGGCCACAACGCTGCAATGCTGACCCAGCTGGCTGATCTGGCGGTATATCTCATACCCACACGGCCCGGCCTCATAGCAAAATGAAAGCACCTCACCGTCGGCACTCAATCTCTTCACCAGCTTGTGAATCGCGTCAGCGGTGTTGGCGATCTCACCGTAATAACGGGGTTTCCCGCCCAGGGCATCGGCCACCGCTACGGCAATCGTATCTTTGTGTGTATCCAATCCCACGTACTTGCTAAACTCTTTCATGACCTGTCCTCCTCGATGGTGGCTCTGCGCCAGGGTTTCCAACCTCAAAGCGTAACCCACGCCTTCGAGGTTGGACAGGTCAATACATGATGTCTAGGCCACCTTGAACTTATCCCTGTCCAATGCGATGGGGGTTTCTGCTAAAACCCCATCGCCCTAGATAGCCCAATTTGCCATGAAATACTTCACTACGATTTGCTCTTCTTATGCAACTAGTGCTTGCAGATATCACCACATTGGCTATTGATGGCATCGTCAATGCTGCTAATCCAGAGCTCCTGGGGGGTGGCGGGGTGGATGCTGCCATCCACCAGCGTGCCGGCCCGCAACTATTGGCAAGCTGTCGTAAGCTGCCTGAGATCTCCCCAAGAATACGTTGCCCGACAGGCCAGGCACGCATCACCCCCGGATTTGATCTCGCTGCCCGATATGTCATTCATACCGTCGGGCCGATCTGGCACGGTGGCTATTGTCATGAAACCGAGGCTTTGGAAAGTTGTTATTGCAACAGCATGCTCATCGCCTCTGAACATGGCTTACGCAGTATTGCTTTCCCAGCCATCAGTTGTGGTGCGTATGGGTTTCCTTTCGATCAGGCCGCGCGGATTGCCCTGCAAATCCTGACCAAGTTCCAACACAACAGCTCAGCACCCCAACACGTGGTACTGGCTATCTTCCGCGCCGCACAGGCTAACCACTACCGACAGGCCGCAAATTCCCTGGGATTGAAACTCTCGGATTGACCTGCCGTATGATTTTAAAGCCGCAGCAAGCTCTCTGGTTGAGCCGCTTACAGAAAACGTTGCGGGGAGGAAATCCACCCCGCTGTATACCTTTACTTTACGACCGGTTCGAGGTTTAACGCAGACTATCGTCGAGGATTCTCGGAGTGACAAAGATTAACAGTTCAGCCTTGGTGTTATTGCGCGATTTATTCCGGAACAGGAAGCCCACGCCCGGAATATCACCCAGCCCAGGAACCTTGGTCACGGTGTTCTGTTTGTTGATTTCGTAGATGCCACCCAGCACCACCGTCTGCCCGTTATCGACCAACACCCCGGTCTTGATCTGTCGGGTATCGATCTGGGGAACCTGCCCACCCCCCGGATTGTTGATGAAACCGGCCAATGCGTCTTTCTTTACATCCAGATCGAGGAAGATCCGGTTATCCGCAGTGATGGTCGGGGTCACCTTGAGTTCCAATACCGCATCCTTGAACTGTACGGTTGCCGTACCCCCTAGGCCTGCCCCACCCGCACCACTATTCTGGTATGTGACGTAGCCAATTTCCTGGCCCTGCTTGATGATCGCCGGCTGTTGATTTGCAGTGATTACCCGGGGGCTGGATATGACCTCACCCTTGCCTTCGGTCTGGGCTGCGGACAGCTCCAAATTAAGCAGATAGTTGGAACCCAGAATCGCCAGCCCGAAGCTACCGGCTGGTGTCGCCACCGGCAAATTTACGTTCAGGCCTCCAGGAAAAGTGATGGCCGGCGGCAGTGTAGACTGCGCTGGCGTAGTGCCCTGCTGCGCAGCATAAGCTGCATTGGCGCTGTTCTGGGCAATCACCGCTTGCTGTGCAGCAATACTGTTATCGAGACTGGAAGTACTGCTGAGACTTGAACCGGTTGAAATCAACTGGCCACTTGGATTCCTGCGGAAGCCGTTGACGCCGAAGCGCGCACCTAGTTCGCGGGTGAAATTGTCGGTGGCAATGACAATCCGTGATTCAATCAGTACCTGCTTCACCGGACGATCAAGCACTTTGACCAAGGCTCGAATTTCACGGATCTTCTGCGGAATATCGCTGACGATCAGGGTATTAGTACGTACATCAAAGGTTACGCTGCCACGCGCTGATAGAAAACCTCGGGTACTCTGACTGGCTCCTGCGCCACCCGAGTTACTCTGCAAACTCTTTTGGGTGAGCAATTTAGCGATGTTTGACGCCTTGCCATAGCTGATCGGGATGTAATCAGTAACCAGTGGCTGCGCTTCCTGGGCACGCATCCGGGCTTCGGCACGAGCTTGCTCAAAACTGGCAATCTCGGTCTGCGGGGCAATCCAGATGACGTTGCCATCACGCTGCTCTCCCAAGCCTTTGGCACGCATGATGACGGCCAGGGCCTGGTCCCAAGGAACATTGACCAGATGCAGGGTCACATCGCCGCCCACTGAATCCGATGCCACAATATTCAGGTTGGAGACATCAGCGATCAACTGCAGTGCTGAGCGTGTGGCAATATTTTGAAAATTGAAGGTAACCCGAGCACCGGAATATTTCTTTGGCCCGAGGCTACCAATTACCCCGCTGCGAGTCGTGGCAGCGCTGCCCTTGGACTTAGCTTGGATTTCAACCACAAACTTGTTGCCGGTCTGATATCCGGAAGGTACGAAGACCCCCTTCACAGCAATCCGCATCTGCGCACCCTGGCCTTGCGGACGAGTCGTTATGGATATGACTGGGGTGGCAAAATCAGTGACATCAAGTTTTTGGGCAAGTTTTCTCGGCAACCGGGCGTTACCGAGATCTACGATCTCGCTGTTGCCCAAACGCCGCATGTTGACATGAGCACCACTACTCGCAAAATTGATCACCACTCGCCCCGCGCCCGCCTCGGTACGATGGAAATCGATTCCGGTAATAGCTGGCCCGGTGACTCCCGGTAGGCGCTTGGAAGGATTGCCTTGCCTAGCCAGATTAGGCTGGCTCTGCACAGGCCAAATCGTCATGACCAGCCTGTCACCCTCGATTTTAGTGGTGTAACGGGCGCTGTTGAGCAAATCCACCACGATCCGCGTTCGCCCCCCCGCAGCGACCGCTGTGACACTGGATGCCGCCCCACTGCTGATTTTTAAGTGGCGCTTGGCAACGGTCAGAGCAGTGTTTTCAAAGTCTACCGCAATCCGCGGTGGGACTTGCGTTGTGAAGATCCGCGGCGACGGTACTGTTCCGGTAAATTTGAGATTCAGTACCACCTTCCCTCCCGGTAAGGCTTGATAGCTCATGTTCTTGAGGGCACTGGATGCCAGGGCCTGGAACGGAAATGTTACGACCAGCAGTGCGGCCATCAGGCCAATCCAATGCTGAACACGGAGGGGGCGCGCGGTGCGTGCCAGTTTGCAAGTGGTTTGCGTCATCATCTGTATCACCCCACGTGGTCCTTATTGCTCGCTCATTGCGACAACAGCCTTGTGTTCCATCCATCCGCCGTTGCCGTTGGGTATTAGTTCAACCAGATCAACATGGTCAGGAGTAATTTTGCTTACCCGTCCATCGTTCTGGCCCATGTATTGATTGCGTTTAACGCGGTGTATTACCCCGCTTGGATCCATGATCAATGCCTGTATATTGGCGCCACTACCGATGCTGCCCACCAGCTTTAATGCACTCAGCGGGAACGCCTCTAGCGGTTGACGCGGACGCTGGGCATCGGGTCGGGGACTTGTATTGCTACCCCGTCTAGTCAATTCAAGCGAACTGGGGCTAAAAGGATCGCGCAAATTCTGGTCGTTATAGGTGAACGTCTCAAAGGTCTTGATAACCGGCAAGGGGGGCAAGGGGGCGCCCTTTTTGGCCTTTTCCTGGGCGACCCAGGTACGTAGGTCACCCATACCACGGGTACATCCGGCCAGCAAGATAAATACTGACAATAGGAGAGCGATACGGGCTAGCGTTTTCATGCTCACCGCCTCCCTCCCTTGCCTGTCGCAGCAGACACCTCATTTTCGTTAAGATAGCGATAGGTTCGTACCGTTCCTTCAAGCACCAACTGCCCACCGGCAGGAACTCCTCGACGGCTAACTTTCAGTGGTTTCAGCGATACATTGTGCATGGTAAGAATCACTACACGTGGTAATGAAGCCACCCGGCTGATGAACGTACCAAACTGATTGTAGGTACCGATCATGCGGATCTTGATAGGTTTGACTGCGTAGAATTCCTTCAGGCTTTCGGTGCCTGGCTTAAACAGATCAACCTGTAAGCCGGCTGACAGCGCCGCCTGGGAGATATCTACCAGCAACTGCGGCATCTCGGTCTTGCTGGGCAGTTGGCGTAGCATTTGCCGCAACATGTCCTGCATCTGCTCCAGCTGTTTGGTCAAGCCTGCCAGGTTCACTGCCTTGGCCTGCTTGGCTACAAACTCGTGCTTGACTTGATTCTCCCTGCTGGCCAAGTTACTGAGCTGATCCTGCTGACTGCTGATCTGAAACCACCAGCCGAAGAATATAATCAAAATAATTAGCAACGCTGTAAAGCTTGACTTGACGGTATTCGGCCAGCCACCAATGTTATTGCGATCCAGGTTACGAAAATCGTCTAGGAAGCTCATCGCCGACCGCCTCCTTTAGTCATGGGTTCAACCGCATGAGTCACCGGATGGGGCGGAGCCTTTTTGCCAATCGGGTGGACAGTGGGACGGCTCATCTGTGCCGGACCTGCAACAATCCGTACTGTGGGCTGCCGCTTCGTGGAAGTGGCACCGACTGGATTGGACTCGGGCATACCCAACTTGACTGTCAGGGCAAACTGGTAGGGCATGCGGGAATCACCTGGAACGCTCTCGGTCTTACCCAGATCCACAGCCCCCATCCAGGGGGACAATTGCAGGTTGCGCATATATGTCGCGACCGCTGCATTGGACTGCGCTACCCCGTTCAGAGTCATGCTCTGGCCTTGCTGCTGCATGGTAGCCAGGCGAATGGATGTCGGGGTGCGTTTGACCAGTTCGTCGAATAAATGAACCATCTGTGCCCGGCTTGATTGTAATTGTTCAATAATCTTTTTACGTGCCAACAAGTGCTGCCGAACCTTGTCGAGATTCTTGATCTGCGCGATCTTGGTATTCAGTTGATGGATCTGCGATTGCATATAGGCATTGCGCTCATTTTGGTTGTCGATACGGACTCCCATCCACATTGACCAGCCAATGACCACGACCAAAGCCGCCATGGCCGCGGCAACCAACTGCATATAGAACTCGCGCTCACGCTGTTTGCGGCGTTCGGCACGCCACGGCAGTAGATTGATCCGGGCCATTAGTCGAAGCTCCTCAAGGCGAGCCCACAGGCAACCATCAGTGCCGGCGCATCCTGGGCCAGGGCCTGCGGAGATACCTTCGGTGCCAAGGCCATGCTGGCAAGTGGATTAGCCACGCAGCACGGTACACCAAGCTGTTCTTCAACCATTTCGCTCAAACCGCCGATCACTGCGCTGCCGCCGGCCAGCACGACCTGATCGACCTTGCTATGTTCGCTGCCTGCATAAAAGAATTGCAGCAGTCGGCTGACCTGCTGTACTACGGTTTCCTTGAAGGGCTCGAGTACTTCGATTTCATACGACTCAGGCAAACCGCCCTGACGCTTGGCCAGACCGGCTTCCTCATAGGATAGTCCATAACGACGCATGATCTCGTCGGTCAACTGCTTGCCACCGAATACCTGTTCTCGCGAGTAGATCGAGCGCTGCTGCCACAATACGCTGAGTGTGGTCATGGTTGCCCCGATGTCCACCAATGCCACCACCGAATCGCGGCTGACAGAAAGTTGATCAGCAATCAGGGCGAAAGCATTCTCAACAGCAAAAGCCTCGATGTCGATGACCTTGGCAACCAGACCACCCATATCCAATGCAGCGACACGCATATCAACGTTCTCAGTGCGCGAAGCAGCAAGGATTACGTTGATCATTTCCGGATTATCCTTGACCGAACCGAGTACTTCGAAATCAAGGCTGACCTCGTCGATCGGATAAGGGATGTATTGATTGGCCTCGGCCTGAACCTGGCTTTCCAGATCATCCTCATCCAGATCTGCCGGCATGGTGATGATCTTGGTCATGACTGCAGATCCGGCCACCGCCGCCACCGCCGTCTTGATCTTGGCCCCCGAACGCGCCAAAGCACGCCGGATCGCTTCGCCCACTGCCTCGACCTCGACTAGGTTCTTCTCGACCACCGCATTGGGTGGCAGCGGCTCGACAGCATAATGCTCAACCCGATAGCGAGCTCCCGCCTGGCCAAGCTGGATAAGCTTGACAGCGGTCGAGCTGATATCGACTCCCAACAATGGAATAGACTTGGGGGTGAAAAGGCCCACAGGATTCTCCCCTTCCTTCACGCTCTTACAAGCGAAACATGCTTAAGTGCATTAGATCCTAAAGTTAACCTCTTGGCAACACCTGATATTGGCGGAGTGAACATCGAAACGTGTCGACGGTCAAAGTTTTCGCTTCAGGTTGCTCTGTGAAAGACTGCGACAAGTCCTTCTCCACCCTATACTGGAGTTCTTTTTACGCTATCTGTGCTGCGGACACAATCTGTCACAATTATGCCTAAATTTTTGCGCTTACTTCGATATCTCGTTCTCCTGGGTATTCTAGGTGTCATTCTGGCGGCGTCCGGCCTCGGTATTGCTTACTGGGTGCTTGCACCACGCCTGCCTTCGGTGATCAAACTGCGCAGCGTGCAAATGCAGGTGCCACTCCGGGTACTGTCCGCCGACGGCAAGCTTATTGCCACCTTTGGCGAGACCCGGCGAATTCCGGTGGACCTCGAACAGGTGCCGCTGCAATTACGGGAAGCATTCCTCGCCGCTGAAGATTCCGGTTTTTACCAACATGGAGGTATTGACTACCTCAGCACCCTGCGGGCCGCCATGGAAGTGGTGATACATGGCGGCAAGAAGGTGCAGGGCGGCAGTACCATCACCCAACAGGTGGCACGTAATTTTTTCCTCAGTCCCGAAAAAAGTTACACACGCAAGATTATGGAATGGTTTTTGGCTTACCGGATTGAGCATGCTCTGAGCAAGAACGAGATTCTGCAGCTCTACCTCAACAAGATCTTCCTCGGCCACCATTCCTATGGCGTTGCCGCCGCTGCCCAGTACTACTACGGCAAGACTCTGCAACAGCTCAGCCTGGCCGAGTCCGCTATGCTTGGAGGCTTACCCCAGGCGCCTTCGGCTGCCAACCCGGTTACCAATTCAAAGCGGGCCCTGGAACGCCGCAACTATGTGTTGAGCCGTATGCTGGCCAACGGCTTCATTAGCCACTCCGAGTATCAACAAGCACTTCAGACCCGGGAGGATGCGGCTCCCCATAAGGTGCCGGTCCAGGTTCATGCGCCTTACGTTGCGGAGATGGTTCGCCTTGCGGCTATCAGCAAGCTCGGAGCCAAGGCCCTGACCGATGGCTACGTCGTTTACACCACTCTGAATAGCCAAGATCAGAACAGTGCTGACAACGCCATTCGCAAAGGGTTGTTGGCCTATGCTTATCGACATGGCTGGCACGGTCCAGAAGGTCGTATTCAGCTACCGGCAAATGCTGATCAAGCCATCCTTGACCACGCCCTATCCGGTTTCTATACCGTGGCCGGACTAATTCCAGGTATCGTTACCCAAAGCGATGCCCGCAGCGCCCATGTCTATCTTCAGAACGGACAAACCGTGGTCCTGGCTCTGCAATCAGTTATCTGGGCCAAGCGTTACATCAATGAGAACCGTACCGCAGCCACTCCCAGAACCGTCAAGCAGGTACTCAAGCGCGGCGATATCGTACGCATCGACCTTGATGGTCAAGGCCACTGGCAACTTACTGAACTGCCCAAAGCGCAAGCAGCACTGCTATCCATGAATCCGGATAATGGTGCTATTCGCGCTCTGGTGGGTGGTTTCAGCTATCGACTCAGTCAATTCAACCGGGCCACGCAGATGGCCCGCCAACCTGGCTCCAGCTTCAAGCCGTTTCTGTATTCCGCTGCTTTCCAGCGCGGGTTTACCCCAGCCTCGGTCGTCAACGACGCTCCGCTGATCTTCACCGACCCAGCCGCCAAGAAGGGGGTCTGGACCCCCGCCAACGACAATGAAAAATTCCAGGGGCCAACACGCCTGCGAGTCGCACTGGCCCAATCCAAGAACCTGGTGACCATTCGCCTGGTCAACGCCATCGGTGTCGGCTATGCCCGCCGCTATGCGATGCGCTTTGGTTTCCACTCCGATGCCTTGCCCGACAATCTATCCATTGCCCTCGGTACCGCATCAGTTTCGCCATTGCAAATGGCTCGCGGCTATGCGGTATTTGCCAACGGTGGCTATCTGGTAGACCCCTACTTCATCAAACGTATTGTCAACCGCAATGGCAAGACCATCTATATCGCCAATCCATGGCTGGCCTGCAATAACTGTCCTCAACGTCTGGCGGCGGACACGACCCCGTCCCAATCATCGCCAGCCTCGGCAACCGTTTCCAAGCCAAGGGTATCGCCAGCCATACCGACCAGTGCCCCTTCTGAACCGGGAAAAATGCAGGTGCTGGTCCCCGCACCTACCGGGGCGGCCTCACTGCCCTTGCGTTTGGCCCCACGAGTTATCGGGCCGCGTAATGATTACCTGATCACTTCGTTGATGCAGTCGGTGATACACGGTGGCACGGGAACTGCGGCACTGGTGCTAAAGCGTACAGATTTGTCAGGCAAAACCGGAACCACTAATGATTACCGGGATGGCTGGTTCGGTGGTTTCAATGCCGGTTTAGTCACCACTGTCTGGATGGGCTTCGACAATTACACCTCACTTGGACATGCTGACGGCCACCCTGAATTTGGCGCCTATGTAGCACTTCCAATCTGGATTAACTATATGCGAACCGCCTTGGCCGGAAAACCGGAGAATGCGGTAGCTATGCCACCGGGCATCGTGACAGGGCTGATCAACAGACAGACCGGATTGCCCGCTTCACCTGCGGATCCTCTAGCCATACGGGAGATCTTCCGGGTCGAAGACTGGGAGAAACTCAAGGCTCTATCACCACCGCCCAAGAACCCCGGCCAGAAGAAATCCTACGACGTCTTCTGATGCCGCGCCGCGGGGCAAATCTATAAACTGTAGCGAGCGATTTGCGTGCAAGGCACCCCTGAGCCGATGGTTTGGCGATCTGGCCGCTCCACGTCAAAAACACCCTGGTAGGCTACCAGGGTGTTTTATTCCATTACTGAAGAGGTCGATCGACCCGCTCAGCGCAGTTCGATCGGGGTGTAAGCCCGCCGTTCCGATCCGGTATAGAC
>CAYOLM010000015.1:0-5157 GCA_964404785.1 uncultured Mizugakiibacter sp. | reverse complement strand
CCGCTCAGCGCAGTTCGATCGGGGTGTAAGCCCGCCGTTCCGATCCGGTATAGACCTGGCGAGGACGACCGATCCGCGCTCCCGGAGTTTCATGATGCTCAATCCAATGGGCGATCCAACCCACAGTCCGGGCAATCGAGAACATGACCGTGAACATGTTGGAGGGAATATTGAGCGCCTTGTAGATAATGCCGGAATAGAAATCGACATTCGGATACAGCTTGCGCTCAATAAAATATTCGTCATTCAGAGCCGCCTCTTCGAGCTTCATAGCCACATCGAGCAACGGGTCATCCACCCCCAGCTCATCCAATACCTGGTGACACATGTTCCGCAGAATCTTGGCACGGGGATCGAAATTCTTGTAAACGCGGTGGCCGAAACCCATCAATCGGAAACCCGAGTTCTTATCCTTGGCTCTGGCGACGGCCTTGCTCACCTGGGATGGATCACCGATTTCTTCGAGCATTTTCAAAACCGCTTCATTGGCGCCGCCATGTGCCGGCCCCCACAATGCGGCGATCCCTGCAGCAATCGAGGCATAGGGATTGGCCCCGGTGGAACCCACCAACCGTACGGTTGAAGTGGATGCATTCTGCTCATGGTCAGCATGCAAGATAAATAGCAGTTCAAGTGCCTTGGCAGCGATGGGATTGAGTTCCAGCGGCTCACTGGGCACTTCATACATCATATGCAGGAAGCGGGTGCAATAGTCCAGATTATTATGCGGGAAACGCATCGGCCAGCCGATCGAATAGCGGTAGCAAGCGGCCGCGATAGTCGGCATCTTAGCAATCAGTCGGATGGCTGCCAGACGCCTGGCCTCCGGGTCTTCGATATTGATATCGTCGTGATAAAACGCCGAAAGTGAGGCGATCGACGCACTCAGCATTGCCATGGGATGCGCATCGTAATGAAAGCCACGTAGAAAATGCCGAATCGAGTCGTGGATCATGCTGTGGCGTCCCACTTCGGTCTCAAATATCTCGAGTTCCGGTACCGACGGCAAATTTCCGTGCAGCAGCAGATAGGCAACCTCAAGAAAACTTGATTGTTTCGCCAGCTCCTCAATCGGATAACCACGGTACATCAATACGCCGGCTTCGCCATCAATATAGGTGATCGCACTGCGGCAGCTGGCAGTTGAAACAAAACCGGGGTCGTAGGTAAAATTGCCGGTTTCTTTGTATAAACGACCGATATCGATTGCAGCAGGACCGATACTGCCCTGGATCAAGGGCAATTCGATGGACTTACTGGTCGTTTCGTTGACGAGCTTGAAGGATGCTTCGGACACGACAATCTCCTTGATATCTGGCGCTGGAACGCGCAAGCGGCACATATGCGCCGGGGGGAAAGGGGATGGCTATTCAGGTCACCCGCAGGGCTATCAACCCCACAGCGCAAGTTTGAAACCTGCTGTTGCCTCTTGCCTGGCGCCTGTCGGACTTGGGTCGTAACGAGGCAAGTAAAAAATTGGGCTTAGATCCTGAGCCTTTTGAAGCAAAGAGGCTCCATATAAAGGTCAAGAACGAAAGATGAACCGTTTTTTAAACAGCAAAGTAGGTTCTTCCTAAACCCGGCAGGCATCCAAGTAGATTATCGCACAATCCTACCAACAAAAAACTGACCCGGGGCGGCATTGCACCTAACCAGCAACCACAAGTGTGGCTCAGGCCTTGCCAGATTCCTTGGTAGATCCCGCATAGCGGCGCCGGAACTTGTCCACTCGGCCACCGGCATCAGCCATTTTGTGCTTACCGGTGTAGAACGGATGGGACGCGGAAGATACTTCCACTTTAATCAGTGGATACTCCTTACCATCTTCCCAAGTGATGGTTTCGCTGCTGGACATGGTTGAACGGGTCAAAAAGGCAAAGTTGGCGTTACCGTCCTGGAACACAACTTCGTGGTATTCGGGATGAATGTCGGGTTTCATGACAGTACGACCGCAAGAACAGTGAGCCGAGTATTTTGCCTGCTCAGCCTTCTGGATGCAAGGTCAATTTTGATCCGGATTAGCATAAAGTAGAATACCCTCTCGGAAGCTTTAGAGCATCAGGGCATCATCATTGCTGTTTTGCAATGGGTAAGTAGCGCCTTGGATGAGTCAAGGGTAGGCTTGCGGGATACTTATATAACTGACTTACTTTTTTCATTCTTGCTCACTTTTACCGGCTGCTGAAATAATTCAGAATTATCGGAGTCGATCATGCAAATTG
Organism: uncultured Mizugakiibacter sp.; assembly: GCA_964404785.1. Taxonomy (GTDB): domain Bacteria; phylum Pseudomonadota; class Gammaproteobacteria; order Xanthomonadales; family Rhodanobacteraceae; genus Metallibacterium. The sequence goes on along the minus strand of CAYOLM010000015.1, from coordinate 2,935 downwards.
CCGTTGTACTTACCCTGTTGACATTTTTGGGTGGGTGTACAGCAGTTCAGCCAAGTTCGGCACCTGCTGCCCTACAGACTCGTCTCCTTACGGGGCGAAACGGCATTATCCGAATTGAAGTGCATGTGACCCCCTTGCGGGATCTGCGCGCCGCCACCCTGCGGCTGCGGGCTCATGGGTGGCGAATCCAGCCGAACCACTACAGCTTAGGTGCATTGCAGCCACCCATCTACCCATCCCGCAGTCGTTCTCATAGCCCTTTTGGGCGACCTCGCAGTATCCTGCGCACTTTCGTACTCGAACCTATCGCTCAGACTGCGGCGACCAGCGCCATGCTTGAGTTGCAAACTACCGATGGGACCCTTCATAAAGTTATCGTTCTAAACCACCGCTAAAATGACCTCAAGGAGGATCTGCCTGTGAATTCACGACGGCTCGGATATCTTACTTTAGCCCTGGGTTGCCTGCTTGGCATTGCCAGCGCCTCGGCAGCCATGGCCCCGACTCAAACAGCAAGGACCGCTGCAATCCAGCGGCAGGCGGCCACCTATCGTGCTCTGTCTCGACTCGGCCCCGATGGCAAAGTTGATGTCCGGCCTCTACTTCAGGCTCTGGCACAACGCCAAACCATGCTGCGCGCATCCAGCCCGGTGCCCATCAGTTGGACCTTTTACGGTCCGAGTAACATCGGTGGGCGGGTCAACGCCATCCTTACCGACCCTGCGCAACCCGCACACCTCATTGCCGGCACTGCGGGGGGGGGACTGTTTGTAAGCACGGACGGCGGAGGCCATTGGCAGAACGTCAACAACTTTCTGGCCAGTCTGGCCGTGTCCTCACTGGCCCGCGCCACCAATGGCACCCTGTATGCCGGAACCGGTGATCAGTTCAATGAACCACGCCGTGGAGTGGGTATCCTGAGTTCCAGTGACGGGGGGGTGACCTGGAACCCTCTGGCATCCACCAACCCTGCCACCAACCGCGACTGGTTTTACGTCAACCATATTGCCATCAACTCTAATGACACCATGCTGGTGGCTACCGGAGTCCCTGGCTACAGCCCGGAATGGGGAGCGATCTATCGCAGTACCGATGGGGGCCAAACCTTTACCTCAGTGGCCAAGGGCGCCAGCCTGGATGTGGTCTTTGACCCGAACAATCCCAACAATGCCGTCGCCGAGTTCGAAAACGGTAAGGTTATGTATTCCACCGATGCAGGCAGCACCTGGAAAGGCCCGGTTACGGTAGTCAGTGGTGGCGGCCGAATCACTCTGGGCTTTGCCCATGACCCTCAGCACAAGTCTTGGATTTATGCCTTGGTCGACAACGCCCCGAGTTCGAGTTCTACGACCAACCCCAGTGGTGAGGTATTTGTATCGAAAAATGCCGGCCAGACCTGGTCCCAGGTTAGTCATGCCAGCAGTACCGCGCTGCTGTGTGCGGGTTCGGGAAGCAATCTGGAGTGTCAAGGAGATTATGACAATACCCTCTGGGTCGACCCGAGCAATGCCTTGCAGCTGGTTGCCGGGGGTATCGATGTTTTTCGTTCCAGCGATGGAGGTGCTACCTGGAAAACTATCGGCAAATGGCAGAGCTATCCGAAATCACCCCACGCCGACCAGCACATTATTGTTTCGGCACCCGGTTTCAACGGTACCAGCAACACCACTGTTTACGTTGGCAACGATGGGGGTATCTGGAAAACCAGCAATATCAGTACGGTCTTACCTGGTTTCGGGTGGACCCAAAGCAACAACGGGCTGGCGGTCACCCAGTTCTATCACGTGGTGGGCCACGCCGGAGTAGCGGCCAGCAAGAACCAAAATATCGTTCCGGTCCTGGGTGGAGCGCAAGATAACGGTACGGAACTTTATGACGCCAATCGCACCACCCCTAATGGATGGAGCCTCATTTATGGCGGTGACGGTGGGCAAACGGCCGTCGATCCGAGCAATGGCAATTACCTGTATGGCGAGTACGTCAATCTGGCTTTGGCCTACTCGGCTAATGGTGGCTTGTCGATGCAAGCATTCACCTCCCTGCCCGCTGACAGTGGCAGCGCTACGGCTGCTAACTTCATCGCCCCCTTCACCCTGGATCCAGGCAACTCCAACGCCATGTTCGCCGGGGGCCAATCACTTTGGTATGGCACCGGCCTGCAATCGGGCAGTCCAAGCTGGAATAGCATCAATGGTTCGACCCTGCCCACGTCCAGCCTCATCAACGCGATCGGCGTTTCACCCAGTAATGACAATGCGGTCTGGGTTGGACTCAACAATGGGCAGATCTGGGCCAGCAGCAATGCCATGAACTCCAAACCGACCTGGGCACAGGTCGGCACGGGAACCCTGCCAACTAAGTTTCCGACCAGTATCGATTTCCAGCCGGGTAATCCCCAGGTCATGGTCATCACCTTTGGAAACCGGAGCGTCGGCAACGTTTGGCTAAGCACCGATGGCGGAACAAGCTGGAAGGATGTAGGGCAGGGCCTGCCCCCGGTGCCGGCATACAGCGTGGCCATCGACCCGACCAATGCCAATACCCTCTATGCGGGTACCGAGGTCGGTCTGTTTGTTACCACCGATGGCGGCCAAACCTGGAGCACCACCGATGCCGGCCCCGCCAATGTCACAGTCAACCAGATCAGCTGGTTCAGTACCCAGCCACGCGAGCTGCTTTTGGCCACCAATGGCCGGGGGATATGGCATGGTTCCGTTGACACTGCCAATCCTGCTCCAGCTATCAATTCACTGACACCAGGCACTATCTCAGCGGGGGCCGCCAGTTTCACTCTGACGGTGTCAGGCAGCGGCTTTGTGACCTCCAGCGTGGTGAACTGGAACGGCACCGCTCTGAGTACGGTGTTCGGCTCTGCCACCCAAGTTCAGGCACAGGTACCTGCCAGCATGCTGGCACAAGGCGCCACGATAGCGGT
>CAYOLM010000014.1:0-16868 GCA_964404785.1 uncultured Mizugakiibacter sp. | reverse complement strand
CCATACATCGCAACGCCTGCGGGTACTCGGCAAGGTTCGAGAACTTGAAGCCCGCCATGCCCAAGCCCCCTTTGCCGGCGGTACGGGGATTGCACATACCCGTTGGGCCACCCATGGGGCTCCCAGTGAAGCTAATGCCCACCCCCACCGTTCAGGAAGGGTGTTGCTGGTGCATAACGGCATCATCGAAAACCATGCCGACCTGCGGGATGAGCTGCTTGCCCGCGGCCATCGGTTCAGCTCTGAAACCGACTCGGAAATCATCGCCCACCTAGTCGATGAACAACTCGGCCAAGGACAATCGCTGCTACAAGCCGTTCGCAACACCCTGGTAAAACTGAAGGGTGCCTATGCCCTTGCCGTCGCCGATGCCGAGGATCCCGAGCAAATCATCGGTGCCCGCCGCGGCAGCCCCTTGGTACTGGGCATTGGTATTGGTGAACATTTTCTGGCCTCCGACATGCAGGCTCTGATCAAAGTCACTAACCAGGTGATCTACCTCGAAAACGGGGATTTGGTCGAAATACGCCGTGACCGGTATTCGATCCATGATGGTGAAGGCCGGGCAGTTACTCGCACGATCCACGAAAGTGATCTCAGCGCCGACGCGATCGAACGTGGTAAATATCGCCACTACATGCAAAAGGAAATTTTTGAACAACCGCGTGCCGTCGCAGCGACCCTGGAGGGCCGGCTGGGATCCAGCGGAGTACTAGCCGGTATTTTTGGCCCTGATGCTCAGCCGCTACTGGACAAGGTGCAAGGCGTGCATATCGTTGCCTGTGGCACCAGTTACCACGCCGGGTTGATCGCCCGGGTATGGATAGAAAAATTCGCCAGGTTACCCGTGAATGTGGAAGTTGCCAGCGAATACCGGTATCGGGATGTAGTGGTTCCTGACCACACCCTACTGGTGGCCATCTCCCAATCAGGGGAAACCGCCGACACACTCGCCGCCTTGCGCAAATCGTCCCAGCGTGGCTATCTGGGAACGCTGGCTATCTGTAATGTCCCTGAATCGTCTTTGGTCCGTGAGTCGATGCTGCAACTGATGACCCGGGCCGGGCCGGAAATTGGGGTTGCTTCGACCAAGGCTTTCACCACCCAGATCACGGCTTTGGCCCTGTTGACACTGGAGCTGGCGCAGAGCCGAGGCCTTGCTGAGACAGAACTAGCCAAACTGGCCAAGCAACTGGCGCACTTGCCCCAGGCTCTGCAAAAGGCCTTACAGAGCGAAGCGGAAATTGAGCAACTGGCAGCCAAAATCATGCACCGCCAACATGCCCTGTTCCTCGGCCGCGGAGCGCATTTTGCGGTTGCACTAGAAGGTGCCTTAAAGCTGAAAGAAATTTCCTATATCCATGCCGAAGCCTATCCCGCCGGCGAACTGAAACACGGACCTCTGGCATTAGTCGATGAAAATATGCCGGTGATCGCCGTGGCGCCCAACAACGCTATGTTCGACAAACTCCAAGCAAATCTTGAAGAAGTCCGGGCTCGTGGCGGCAAACTGTATGTGTTCGCCGATCGCCAGGTCACCCTCGATCACAATACCCATGAACATATTGTCCGGCTCGATGCAGGAGGGTTACTCATTGCTCCTGCCGTATTTACCATCCCGCTGCAGCTACTGGCCTATCACGTCGCCGTACTACGCGGCACCGATGTCGACCAACCGCGTAATCTGGCCAAGTCGGTGACCGTGGAATAACCGCGCGCCGGCATACCCATGCATTCTTATACGGGCCATAAGATGCCGATGCTCACAGGGTTACTGGAAATACCACGTAAACCGTGCATAGACGCGATCAGCAGGAGCCACAAAAATACCTGAATTCGGGGCCGTCTCCAGACCACCGCCGTACTCGGCCACGCGACCGCCAAAACCCCATTGGAGCCCGGCGGTAACGCTGGTATTTTGAGTGAGGCTGTAGACCACCTGGCCAATCAACAATGCACTGCCATCATCAAGATTAGAGATTATGGTTGGTTTCAAGGTGAGTAATGGGGTCCACTGGATGTCGACGCCGGTCGCAAGGTAATTCTTCGATACGGTGAAAACTTCGCCACGCACCAAGCGCTTAACGAGTGATTGGGGCAAGTTGGTCAACGTATGGTTGATTCCGCTTACCCCAAAACCATTGTGGAAGTATTCGATGTAGCCGTTGACGTTTCTGCCACCCCAGCTCCAGGCATACTGCGTGTTCAATAAAACCGAGGTGCGTACGCCACCGTCAGCCAGCCGGGTGGGTACGATTTCGGCAGTCCAGGTGGTGCCATAAAGTGCGCCATTCACTGCTATGCCGAGCACTTTGGCGCGATAGTCCTGGGCCAGCAGAACGTCGATACCCATCTGTTGCTGCTGACCCATGAAACCGTGCCAACGGACTCCTGCGGATGATTGATCGGCGGCAAGTCTGCCAGTATCCGGATTGCGCCGGGGCAGCACCACAGCTTGGACATCCATACCACTGTCGAACAACCACTGGCCGTACAGCATGTCGGCCCCTGGTTTGTAGGCGGTATAGGTAGCATTAGGCGGGAATGGGTTGAACAAATCCATAGGATGAAATACCAGTCCCCCACCCCAAGTCAGTGCCTGGCGGCCGATCCGCAGTACCAGGTGGGCACCGCTGTAACTCAGGGCCAGTCGGTCCAGGCGCTGCGAGACAACATACTGACTGCGATCGGCCAGCACATTGCTCAAGCGTAATAAAGCGCTACGGTGCGGATCGATAATCCATGCCGGGTAGAGCTGGCGCTGGCGGCGCGCCAGGACCACGCCACCGCCCTGCCGCAACTGTCCGAGATAAGCGATATTCAGGCCCCAGCCCGAAGCCGAGGCATCGGACCACATGAGCCTCAGCCAGCCATGTTGGTCCCAGCGTTGGCCTTCGCCAAGCGCCGCATTGAGGCTGTTGCCGGCATTGCTGGCATAGTTGCTTTGCAGGTCGAGTTCACCCTTGAATCCGCTCTGCGCATGCACCGCCAACGATAACGTGGCATACAGTATGGCCAGGAAGATTGCAGCGAATCTTCGCATCACGCCCGCTCATCCACCTCGATCCGACCATCACGCATGCGAACCTGGCGCCGAGTGTACTCGATGACACGCGGGTCATGGCTGGCGATACAAAAAGTCATACCGCGGCTTTTATTGAGTCGGCTCATGAGCGCAAGCAGTTCATCTGTAGCCGCCGTGTCGAGATTGGCAGTGGGTTCATCGGCGAAGACAATTGCCGGACTCGAGGCCATGGCACGAGCAATGGCAACCCGTTGCTGCTGACCACCGGAGAGCTGGCCCGGACGCCGCTCACCGAGTCCCTGCAGGCCGACCTCAGCCAGCATCTCGCCTGATCGGGCTCGTCGCTGCCGCGCAGACTCACCCTGTAGTTGCAGGATGAATTCCACGTTCTCATAGGCACTGAGCACCGGGATCAAATTGAAGGCTTGGAAAACAAAGCCAATTTTGTTGAGCCGCAGATCGGCCAGCTCGCCCTTGTCCAGTTCGCTAAGTCGATGACCCGCAACCGTAACCTCTCCACTGGTGGGCTGATCCAGTCCACCAAGATGGTTGAGCAGCGTGGTTTTTCCGGAACCAGAGGGGCCGGACAAGCTCAAAAACTCACCGGCACGAATGTCCAGATCGACGTCTTGCAAGGCATGGACAGCCGTTTCACCCTGCCCGTATTGTTTGCTGAGATGGCGACAACTTACGATCACCTGCAGCGCCTTGTCATTCATGTCGGACTCCGGTTGATGGCTTCGATGGGGACGTGGTGCACGATGCGCCAAGCCGGTAGAAGGCTGGCTGTAAATCCAAGCACCCAGATCAGCGCACTGATGCCGAGGAATTGAGAGATATTTAGGCGTGGGTAGAGCACCTGGCCAGCACCAAGCCACTCGGCCCCCCGGGCGAGGAAGCCAAGATTGAGGCCGTTGTGAAAAACCAGCACCGTCACGGCGGCCAGCACCATGCCAAGCACGACGCCCAGCAGCACGACGAGTGCCGATTCCATCATGACCTGGATAAAAATCAGCTTCGGGCGTAATCCCAAGGCCTGCAGGAGCGCTAGTTCACGCACCCGTTCATGCAGGGACATCAGCAAGGTATTAACGATACCGAAGGCCATCAATACAAATATGATGAAGATCCACATTAGGATAAAACTGTTCGACAACTGACTCATCGCCTTCGCCACCGGACGCAAGGTCTCCCAAGACTGGATATCCAGTTTTGGAAACGCTTGGCGCAGTTGCCCGAGAAAGCTGTTCAGGTGATTGATGTTGTGCAGATTGAAGGCAATGCCGGTAATACTCTGGCCCATATCGAGCATGCTCTGCGCCTGCCGGATGCTGACAAAAACGTAGCGTTTTTCAGCCTGATGGGTGGCTGAAAACAGGCCGCTTACCTTGAAACCACGCTCAGCAAGCGCTCCGCCCACGTTCTGACTCATCAGGACGATCCGCTGTCCGACTTGGATACGCAAGCGCCGCGCCAACTCGCGCCCAAGTAGAATGCCAGGTGAATCTACACCAGCCAGGGGCTGTCCTGCACTGACCGCTGTGGCGATAAACGACAAGCCAAGCTCACGTGCGGGGTCGATACCGGTCAGGCTGACGGGCAGGGTCTCATAGGCACTCTGGATCGCGGCAGGAACCCGCACGCGCGGCGCCCATTGCTGGACTTCCGGACGACTCAGCAAAGCTTCTAACTTCGCCCGAGGCGGAGCCATGCGCTGAGCGACACCGGGATTATCAAGATAGCCCCGGGCATGAATCTGCCCCTGTCCGGTCATGTCAATGAGAGCCGTCTGCAAGCTGCTGGCACTCCAGGCTTGAAGCAACGCGGTAAAGCTCAATGTAGACCACACCCCAATGCCAACCGCGACCAGGATCAGGCCTGTCCGACGCGGGTTACGCCACAGGTTACGCCAGCCCATCGCTGCGAGAAGCCCTGACTTTCCCATCATGGAGCCCTCATCGCGGCCACCGGTTTCAAGCGACTCACATGTAGAAAGGGGAATACCCCGGCCAACGCAGTGCAGACTACGATAACCGCCGGACCCGTGAATAAACTGAAAACCGTCAGCTTCGTGTACATCAATCCTGATATTCCCCACCTGGCAAAGACACCTTGTGCACCCGGCAAGTTGAGCCCATGTACGGCAAACCAGCTACCCGTAACTGCCCCGAGACCCATACCCAGCGCGATTCCCATCGCCAGCAGCATCAGGATCTCCAGCCACACCATGCGCCCAGCCACAGCTGGCCGCATACCTAAGGCCAACAGGACACCGAATTCCCGGGTCCGTTCCAAAACTGACATGAAGATCGTGTTGAGCAGGATCGCGACGGCCACAATGACCAAGGCGGCATACCAGAGCAACGACGTGCGGGCATCGAGTTCGATCGCCCCCTTGACGCCCGGTTGCAATTTCTGCCAATCAAGTACGACAAGCCCTTTGGGCTTTAGCAGGTGTTGAATAGCCGGCAGGGCACCATTGACCGCCGCCAATGAATCTCCAGACAAGACCAGAAGATTGACTTCGCCAGACATCGCAAAATCACTTTGAAACCGCAATAGCGGCATTTCGGCTAACTGCCGATCAATCTCCTTGATACCACTTGAGAACACCCCCACTACATTCAGTATATCGGCGGCGACAGAGCCATCCCGGCCCATGCCGAGCAGGGTTACACGACTACCCACACGCACCCCCAGATTGCGGGCCAGCGCGTCGCCCAGGACGATTTCGGCAGCATTCGGATTGCGAAGATAGTGTCCGGATCGCATCATTGCAGTGATCCGTGAAACCCGGCGCTCTGCCTCGGGTTGAACACCGACGATCATCGCTGCCAAGCTATGCGAACCCTTCGAGAGGAGGGCGTAGCTCTGCGCCCGTGCCGCCACGGTGCTGATGCCTTTTATGGTCTCAAGCGAACGTACCATTGCACCCGTATGGGAAAACGACTTGCGAATATTTGGATCGTGCAGATAACCCGGCTTTTGTACTTGCGCGTAGCCATCAAACAAACGCAGGCTGCCTTCTTTGATGCTGGCATAGGTGCCGACTTGCAGGGCGAGGAGAAAGACCATCACCAGGCAGGCAAAGGCAATGGCCAACAGAGTTAATATGGTACGACGCGGTTGCCGCCACAGATTGCGCCAGGCCAGCGCGATCACGGAATGTTCCAGGGGCGGGGGTTGCGCAAGTTGGACAGCGTAAACAGATAGCCCGGCAACTGCAGATTGAATACCCCCTTGGTGTAATGCAGCTCCGTCCATGTGCCCGGTTTGTTGAGTTGACTCATGCGCATCACTACCGGATACGGGCGCCCGCCCAGTGATGAGACCTGCATGGTCTTGAGTTGTCGTACCGGCTTCATGTTCTGGTCGTAATAGGTCTCTTCGAGCAGGACATCATCATCGCGAATATTCAAGATCACCTTGCCCCATACGATCGGTGCATTGGGCTTGGGTATGGACACCACCGTAAAGATCTGATGTTTGCCATGCTCCTTTACCGAACCGAATGTGTGCGTGTAATCGGTCACGATCTGCTCCGACTTGGCCAAATCGTTGTATGAAAAATCCGATCCCATCCAGTTTTGGGCCATCATCGAGAACGGCAGTTTGATAACCTGACTGAGTTTCGGATTGAACAGCCACAGGGATGGACCGAGCTTCAGGGTTGCATTGCCCGAGTCACCCGGCGGAGCAATAAAACGCACCAAGGCGTCTTGCTTTCCGCGGGTCCAGGAGATGAGCTGCATGCTGCGTTGCCAATCCGGACGCTGGATACGCATGGTTATTGCCGTGTAAGAGCTGTTACCGCGCCAGTGCTGCAACATCGCCTTGACCAATGCTGTGGGATCAGAGACCGCAAGTGCGACATTACTAAACAGCAGCCACACACCGCCAACGGCCCATACGACCCGCCTTGTGGGCTTCACATTCATGAGCGTTCTCCAAGTCTGGGATTGGCAAGCCCGCGCAACAGCACATCAAAGAATCCGTGCAGCAGGTGCTTGGCATCCAGCTGCGGATCAAACCAGCACTGCAGAAACAGGCCATCCACAGCGCCCGTCAGTAACGCTGCCAAGGCATCGGGATCCACATCTTGGCGGAATTCACCACTTGCCTGACCGGAGTGGACAATTGCAACGACCGCCTCCCGGCAACGGGCGTAGAGTTCCTTGAGCGCCTCCGAGAATCGCTCCCGCAACGCCGGAATACTGGAAGCTGACCACACTTCCATGCTGAGCGGAAACCATTCCCGGTGGGCGTCCATATACTCGGCTGCACCCATGGCCATGGCCATCAGCCGGTCTTGCGCACTGGATCTCGTACTTGACTCCAATGGGAAACCGGCCGCGATGATCTCGCTGGACCATTGTTCAAACACGGCGTAGAACATGTCCGCCTTGTCGGAAAAATAGAGGTATGGCGTGCCCTTTGCGACACCTGCTCGCCGGGCAATTTCCTCGACGGTCGCCCCCTGGAATCCACGTTTTGCAAAAACCTCAACGGCAGCCCGAAGAACCGCTTCTTGCCGCTGTTGCTGACCCGTATTGCCCTTTTGCATAGTGGCTGCACCGTACCCTAAAAAATAATGACTGACTGGACAGTCATAATCCTTGGTATATACAAACCTGTCAAGTCCTCCCGCCTATCTCACCAAGCTAAGCCACGGTACCAGTGCGTGCCCACCTCTACAGCGTAAACGGGACTTTGGCGGTAAGCATGAAATCCGGGGCGTCCGGGCTCAGTCCAATACCCAGACTGCTGACGAAGGTCATCTTGTCGCTGAGCGCGTACGTCATACCTATATTCAAGGTTGCGGCATTACCGTCGCTGCCAATGATGGTCTCACTGAATGAGGCGTTATCCGCACGGATTTTTGCATTGCCATTCAAGCGCTGCGAGAAGGCCATACTTAAACTGGTTTTCTCATTGAGGGCAAAGGCGATACCAACGCCATAGTTGAAGGCATTACCCAGATACACGGTACCTGGTGTCATGGTATCGGCACTGGTATCCAGATCAGCAAAATGCTTGCGAAAGGTGTGCGTAACACTGACATTGGCAAACAGAATCGCCGGATCCAAGGTCTTCAGAAATGAAGCCCCGAGGTTCGCACTCCAGATGCCCTGCCCCGTCGGTTGCTTGGTGGGTACGGCAAACTGAATGAAGTTTTGTTGATCACGCTGCAGAACCGTCCAGGTAATCCCATACGGGGCCTGCCCGGTCGGCGCCGCAAAACCACCGGTGATGACGATTTCAGGTCGAGTTATGGTTTCCCGAAATATTCGATAGGACATATTCATGCTCACATCGCCAATTCCCACTTTGCCACCTATGTCAGCCTGGGCCACCGATGCGGCCGAGCCACCGGCCCCGCCTTTCTGATAGGTTGTCCAGCGCTGTATGAAAGGTACGTTCACGCTGATCGAAAGGTTGGGTGACAAAGCCTTGCGAGCAGCAAAGTTATAACTGAAGGTATCCGATTCAACATTCTCAACCGCGATACTACCCAGGAAGATCGCATCCAGTGCAAGAAACCCGTTTAGCGTCAATTGCTTGCGGTCATAGCGTGTATAGGTCAGACCCGCTTCCAGAATCAACGGCTGATCGAACACGGTGTGTTGCTGAATAAGTACATCCTCAACACTGCGCGAGGGCTCGGTACCACGTTGACTGGCCACTTCGCTACCGATTACCGCACGGGTACCTGCTGCTGACTGCGTACCTCGAGCGGCTGCTAAGGCTGCCTGGGTCTTGGCTTGCGACGCATTTTGCATATCGGCCACACGTTGCACCCCTTGCTTGGCAAGTACCTTGGCGGTAAGCGTCTGTAGACGGGTTTCAAGGGTACGCAGCTTGCGAACTTCAGCCGCATAACGTGACTTCAAATTCTGCAGCCCGCGCTGCAATGTCTGGATCTCGTTCTGTTGTTCAGCAATCCTGGCACTTTCGTCCGTGGGTACACTGTTCTGTGCCATGGCCGGTAAGGCAAAGGTTGCCGACCAAGCGACGAGTGCCAGCAAGGATCCGGTTTTCAATCGATTCATGACTTGCCCCTGTTACGGTAGATTTCAATGCCTATTCAGGCCATTCAACAATCCCATCGACTGCGCCACACTCAGTTTCAGCGGCAGGCTGAAGGATTGATTCGGCTGCACCAAGGTCAGCCGTAATTGATTACTGATCCAATGACCGTCTCCGGTAATCCGGATGGTTTGCCACACCGAGCCCGTCCCAACGGCACTGCCGCGGATGCGTTGTTGGGAACTACCCTGCCCAGACATATTCAAGCGCAAGGTGACCTGATTGGCATCCAGCGAAGCGCTGACGCTGGCATCGCCATCGGTTACCGAGGCATTAGGTGAGTGGGTACCTGAAATGGTGTTAGCAGGCATGCTGCTAAGTACTTGTACCTCGGTGGTATTGCTGGCGTAATTGCCATCCCCAGCAATCTGGGTGCTCTGTACTAGGCCACTTGCGTTGTCTAAACCGCTGGAATCGACGATCCGGCCACTGCTGTCAACCAGCACTCCACTGGCTACCCCCTGCACGATGCTGACCGTGGGGGTAAAGGTGACCATTGGTGAGCCGGAACTAAAATCGAAAGCCAGCAGTGCCCCACCACTGAGTACTCGCCCATCCGGGCTGACCCAGTTGGATAACATTTCCACACCGAAATACAACACCATGCCATTACCGGTCATGAAACGGCCTCGCATCAGAGCCAGTTCTGGATCAGGGATCAGCTTGATTCCAACCGATCTGGACTGTTCCGGCAGTACCTTGTCTGCCGCCTGCCCCACGCCTGCCCAACCAGCGGCCAGAACGGCGAGCATCACCACCCATACAGAAACTTTCATGTCATCGTCTCCTCAAAACAAGTCGGCATGGCTGAAACCGAAGTCCAACAATTCCACATCCGTGATCGGCCCCAACTGAGAGGCTAGAAGCCTGCGAGCACTGGGCCCCCCACGCGCCTTCAGCAAGACCGTGTTACGTTGAAAACCCGAGCCGATTACGACGAACAAGGCACGTGAAGGCCAGGCTTTCTTAAATTTGTCCAACGTCATAATTTTGTTACCCAAGGCTGGATCGGCAAGATAAACGCGATCGCCTAAGACCCGCTTGAGTACCACGAAATGTTTGTATCCTTTGATATCAATCAGAACGATTGCCGGCACCCGCAACGAACGAAGACGTTGCTCGGATACTCGATAGCCGCGGGCGCGCATCCCCAGCTGCTGCACATAATTCTTCAGATCAAGTAGCGAGAACCCCTGCTTCTGCACGACGACGGGATCTGATTTGACCAGCAGTCCGGCCAACACGATCTGTTCATCGACCTGCATGCCATAGGCATAACGGAGCAGGGTTGCCAGCGCCGCCGCACCGCAACTGAAATCAGTTTTCTGCTGCACGACATTGAGATAACGCGCCTCGCGCATGCTGGTGATATTGGCGTGATACACCTCACCCGAGGGCAAAATATTACCCATACGGACGCCTGCCGCATGAACCGTAGCCCATCCCGGGATCAGCACCAGCATAAGCAGCAAGCTTAGTAACGAACACTTAGCAATATTGATCTGCATTTTCATGCTCCGGATCCAACCGGGGAAAGGGTGGGACGGCCTGAGCCGTCCCACCTCCTTGGTCAACGACATGCTTTGCAACATGCCAGCGTGTTGAGCAGTTATTACAGTTCAGCACCGGGGGGAGGGTTACCCGAGCTTGCCTGAGTTACTGCCAGAGCCAAGGTGTTGGCTTGCATGTTGCCGGTACCTGCCGCAACGTTGACACCGATATTGCCCGTGGCATTCTGCAAGGCGTTGCCCGACAGGGATGCATCGTTAGAGGCTAGTACCACGATGGTCTGGGCGTAGCTGATCGTACCGCTCAGCGTGGCCGCCATCTGCTCCAGACTCAGCTCACCCTGGTCATTCAACAACAACGCGCCACCATCATTGTTCGGATCCAGTGGATCGCTACCCGGAGTACGGGCGATGGTGTTGCCGTTGATATCCGTTGCCTGAGTGTTGGTATCCCAATCAGCATGTCCGAACAACTGTCCGCTTGGGTGGCTGTTGGTACCGCTCTGCCACAGATCCGGATAGAGATTGGCATACTGGTCCGAGGTGCCAGAGTAACTGCCAAGTACCGCACCACCTTTACCACTGCCGCCCACACTACCCGACAGACTTACGTCGAGGGTGTTCAGTACCTGCTCCATATAGCCAGCGTTAACCACTTGGTTGCCCGCCGAAATCTGCTTGGAGGACACGGTGGCCTGGGCGTAGCTGTTGGTGCCGGTAGCGGCCGCCAAGCTGTTCTTCTGCGCGTTGTTGTTACCGGCAGCGATATTCACACCAATGTTGCCAACCGCTGAATTCAGCGCATTGCCCGCCAACGAAGCGTTATTGGTCACACCAAAGTTGCTGGTCATGTTGCCCGTCCCAACCTGCTCGACGAACACCTCGGCGTCAGCCATGGTGAAGGCAAATGAGGCATCTGCCGCAGACAGAGCCGCAGCGTTGTCCTGCACATTGTTGTCACCGGCGGCCACGTTGAAGGCGATGTTACCGTCAGCTTTCTCGGCTACATTACCCTTGAGCGACGCATCGTTGCTGAGCAGGGTGTTGTCACCCATGTTGCCACCAATCTGCTGACGGTTATCGATGACCGCGATCGCTGCCGAGTCAGTAGTGATGTTGCCGCTAATCGTCGGCTTACCTGTGATCGAGATATCGGTCAGAAAGCTCAGATCCTTGTTCATACGGACCCGACGGATCTGCGTATCCGTGTTGATGTCAATGTTCTCGTAATACTCCACATTACCGTAGATGTAAGCGGTGATATCCACATTCGCACTGGCATCCAATGTGTAACTGTGTTGCCAATCAAGGTAATCCACCCCAATGCTGCAACTGGTGGTGCCCTCACATGACGAGTTGGATGGACCCGCTGGCTGTGCCATGGTCGCCGGGGCGACAACGAACAACGAGGCGATCGCCAGGGCGATCAGACTTTTCTGGAACGTTCTCATATTTGTATCTCCTGTCGAAGGTAGTAACTAGCAAGTACTAGCGGGGAGGCAGCTCGACGGTGATAAGCAGACGGTTTACCGCCGTATTGCCCATCCCCGCGATCTGATTGAGTTGCACCACCCCTTCGCTGCCTTCGAAAGCCGTACTAGATACGACTGCCGAACGTCTCGAAGATGATGACGCCCCTTGCGGACGGCCCCCCGTAACGCCGTCCGGGTTGACCGAGGTGGCGGCAAGCCGTTGGTTTGTCGCCTCCTCGATGCCCTGTGAAGCCAGCACAATCGCTATCGCATTGGACTCGCGATTAGCAACTCCGCTGACTTGGTTAATAGAAAGAAGACCTCGTGCTCCGGCAAAGGCATTACCATCAATCACCGAATGCATGGCGTCGGGAGCAGTGGCCTGCGAAGCTACGATCTGCTGCCCCTGGATCAGGCGCAGACTGGCGAAGTCGCCCACCACGATGGCCCGGGTGTTCGATTGCAGATTGGCGTCACCTGCCGCGATATTGACGGCAATCGCTCCTGTCGCCCCAGCCAGCGCCTGACCACCAATATGCGACGTGGTTAGATAGCTCAGCATTGCATCGTAGTTGTCACTGTTCGGATCAGCCGCGTGCAGTGGCATCGCCAACACCAGCACCAAGATGGCCAAGAAAACTGATAACGGAGTACCACGGTTCATGCTCAGCCTCCCTTATTCAGCAGGCCGGCACCTTGTAGTGCGCCGGAGATCGTCGAACTAATGCCCCGGGTCGCTCCACGAACCGCCCCCGTTACCCCGCCTGGGCCACCCTTAGCACCGCCATTACGCGATACACCACTGAGAGTCTGGCGATTCAATAACCCCGCATTACCCAGGGCTCCGAGCAAGCTATCGCCCAGGTTTCTCGTTGGGATGCCGGTAGCCAAAGCCGAGAACTCACTATCACTCAGTTCGTGGCTGCCCAAGGCCGCATTCACTTCTCTGCTGACACCGGCATCGATCAGCACGGCCATTCCTGGAGATTGCTTGCGTATCGCATACCGTGCTGGAACATTGCGTACCAAGACAAACTCACCCCCCGTTGCCTTGACCCCACGGCGAGCCCCTGCGGCGTCCACTGGACTGAATATGGCAACGATCATCAACACGGCCAAAGCAAGAGCACCGAGAATAATGTTGAAACGAGTCCTGGCCATGGGTGTCATCCTTTCAAGTTCAACCCACCTACAGCAAGTCGCGTGCCACCCAACTATGTCATTGTTATGAAAGGAATAATAATTTTTCGTAGTATTTTTTTTAGTATTTCTGTTGCGCTGCTGATACACCGAAATGGGATGAATCGAGGTAGAACCGCACCACCACTCACTTTCAGTCCCAATTTAGGTGTTGCATGAATGCAACACTAAAATTTCCCACGATTCCATCGATTGGTATTACCTGCTGCGCAGTAAGCGCTGCACCGGGCGATGCAGTGTGACCGCCATCGTGGCGGGTAAAAAAACAGACCGTGGGGATTGCTGAACGGATGCCCGGAGCGAGTAATGCTTGTAAGGCAGCAGCGACCTGCAAACTTTCAGGATTCGCTCAAAAACTGCTGCCAGGCCCTTGGCCGCTCATTCAAGCCGCCGAGTTCGCCGACACCTTCAGCTTTTTGCAGAGACGGTACAGCGTGACCCTGGATACACCCAGACGGCGGGAGCATTCGCTCATATTGAACCGGGACTCACGAAGTGTTTGCTGGATCAGTTCCCGTTCGGCATCCTCACGCACATCCTCAAGCGAACTTGCCGCCTCGTTATTGCTGGTCAGTTCCAGATCCTCACCGGTGATCGAACCCGTTTCGCACAACACCGCAGCACGGCGCACCCGGTTCATCAACTCCCGGATATTGCCGGGCCAGGAATGGGCAGCCATCGCATCCAGTGCGTTGGAGCTGAAGCCCCGGGCTCGCACCCCATGCTCATCGGCAAAGCGCTTGAGGAAATACCGTGCCAGCAACTCCACATCCGCATCGCGCTCACGTAAGGGTGGCATCCGCAACCGCAAAACATTCAGGCGATAATACAGGTCACTACGAAAGCGATTTTCCTTCACAGCTTTTTCAAGATCGACATGCGTGGCGGCAATTACACGCACATCCATGCGCAACGACTCGTGACCACCAATTCGCTCAATCGTACCTTCTTGTAAAAAACGCAACAGATTGGCCTGAGCATCCAGGGGTAAATCGCCAATTTCATCCAGGAATACCGAACCACCTTGCGCTGCTTCGATCTTGCCGATCTTACGCGCATTAGCCCCGGTGAAAGCTCCGCGCTCATTACCAAACAACTCAGCCTGCACCAGCTTTTCCGGTAGCGCACCACAGTTAATGGTGATAAACGAACCCTTGGAACGCTGCGAAAGGCGGTGCAAATTACGTGCTACGACTTCTTTACCCGTACCCGATTCACCGGTAATCAGCACCGGCACCGTGACCGATGCCAACTTGCGAATTTGTATCTGCAGGTCATACAAAGCCTTGCTCGTTCCAATCAAACCATCCAGCCCTAATTCAGCTTGCTTCGCAGCGCTCGCCTTATGCCCGCCGAGACGCGCCATCCCCCAAGCATGCCCGAGGCACACCTGTAAGCGCTGCAAATCAACGGGTTGCATGCAAAAGTCATAGCAGTTGGCATAGATCAGCTCACGTACGCGGGAATCCTGCAAGGTCTGTTCATTTACCTGGGCCAGCCATTCCACATCGGGGAGAGCCACAATCAGTTGCTCTATTTTCCGCAATACCGCTGCCTGTGGGGTAACCATATCGAACATGATCACGTGCGAGCGATACTGCTTCAGGGCTTGAGACACCTGATCAAGAGTGTCAACTTCGATCCTCTGCCAGCCCGCACCGGACAAAGCCCTATCCACAGCGGGGGCAAAGGTTCCCCAGTGCACGAAATTACGAAGTCCTTGAACATTTGCCATCTTCAATCCCTCCCCAAATTGCCCAGATCAAGTATGAGCTACACCATCAAAATGGAGGTCAGCAGTTTTCCCAAGCGAAACGGATTTAGCAAAACCTGTCTACCGGGTCCAAATCTAAACTTGCAGGCAACACCTTCGTTCTCGTAACCGTTGCCATAGGGCATATCCTAGACCGTTAGTATTACAGTTTGTAAGCTTGTTGAAAAGTCTAAGATGAACAAAGTGTTATGATCTACTGAGCCGGGCCCAACAGCGCACCCCCACATATCCTGACAACCACCGCTAATACACTGTAAATACAGAGCTTCTTCACCAGGTCGAAAGTCCTTCGCTACCTCGTATATCGTGGCGAGAAGTAAAGCTACCGCCGCCAGCCGGTCATTCGCGACCACGTCGCCTCCCGGTAAACCAGCTCCAGGAGCCTGTCGGGCTTGGAGGGTCGTAGCGAGGCGGATGGAAAATCTAGGATAGTTTTTTGATCTTTTGAGGCGAATAGTGGTTCTATTGAACGATAAAGAGCGAAAAAATGGACAGATTTTCTGCTGCCGTAGTAGATCCTTCCCAAGTCCGACGGGCTCCTAGGGGGTCATCCGTCCTGAAAAATTCAAGCTTGACTCCGGTAGATCGGAGCGCACGTCATCGATAGGGGTGACACATTGCCCCACGATGTCGAGTACGATGTTTCGGGATATGACGCCTGCTCTTTCCCATACCCACGCCGCTACAAGGGGTCGTGATAGGACGCCGCCGAAGCTGGCGCGTACCGTTACTCGATGATGCACCCGCTCTACCAATTGTATGAGCGGCACCTACGCCGACAGATTCGCCAGCGACCCGTTCCCAAACATATCGGTATTATCCTTGACGGCAACCGCCGGTTTGCGCTCAAGCAGGGGTTCAACGATCCACGACAAGTCTACGAACTGGGCGCCCAGAAACTAGACGACGTGCTTGCCTGGTGTATTGAGCTCGAAATCACAGCGGTAACCTTGTGGGTCTGCTCAATCGATAATTTAAAAAGGTCGCCCAGCGAAGTTTCCGCTATTTTTGCTGCCGTCGAAGCGAAGATCGCCGCCCTGACTCAAGCTCCCTTAGTCCACCAGCTCCGTATCCGCATACAGGCTGTTGGTCGGCTTGAGCTATTACCCCCATCAACCGCTGCAGTCATCCGTGAAGCTGAAAAGGCGACCGCCGGCTATAACGCCCTGACGATTACCATTGCCATCGCTTATGGAGGAAGAGAGGAGATCGCCGATGCTGTACGGGATCTGATCCGCCAGCAAATTACCCAAGGGGAGCAACTGGACGCGATCGTCGAGGCCATTACCCCAGAGGCAATCGACAAACACCTCTACACCACTGTACTCCCAGATCCCGACCTCATTATCCGCACTAGTGGGGAGTTTCGTTTATCCGGTTTTTTACTTTGGCAAAGCGTCTCCAGCGAGTTCTATTTCTGTGACGTCAACTGGCCAGAGTTCCGAAAAGTGGATTTCTACCGGGCGATCCGTACCTATCAACATCGCCAACGCCGCTTTGGACAATGAATCCTGCATCACCCTGCCATACCGAGCATTGCCCTGGTAACACCGCTCTGCGGTGCCACCCAGCGGTGACGCCACGCGTAGGTGTGGGTGAGGTATGAACCCCAACAGATTGGTTCGATCTGCAAAGTGATTGACAACCGGTATTAGCCACTCTGCCCAGGATTGAGCCAAGCCATGTATTCCGGCACGCCCTGTTCGACCGTTTTGAATGGGGCCTCGTAACCGACCGCCCGCAGAGCACTAATATCGGCCTGGGTGAAGCTCTGGTAGCGGCCGCGTAGCTGTTCCGGAAAG